>CAVHWJ010000257.1:0-3987 GCA_963639565.1 uncultured Prevotella sp.
GCTAAGTTGCTGATACGGCAAGAAAAACAAGGAAGCGGGGTCAAAGTTGGGTTAAAGGGGTGGTTTGCAGCTGTTTCCTTAAATGAAAGAACCTTGTTTCTCCAACACTTTATACTTCAGTTTTTCCGTTTCACCTACCTATTATTTTTTTTCATGCCGTATGATTTGTACCTTTGCACCGGATTTGCAAGAGTAATGACTTTCGTAACATGGAAATATGAAAAAGAAAATAGACACAACCCGTGACAAAATCGACTTCGGGGCGGGCAAGATAGGCCCGCTGTTCCGGAAAATGTTTTTCCCCACCTTGGTCGGCATGCTCTTCATGTCGGCGCAGACCCTCATCGACGGCATCCTCGTGGGGCGTGGGGTGGGGGCTGACGGCATCGCCGCCGTGAATATCGTCGCGCCCATTTGGATGGTGGTGACCGGACTGGGACTGATGTTCGGCATCGGCGCGTCGGTGGTGGCGAGCATGCACCTCGCCAACGGCAACACCAAGGCGGCGCGCATCATACTGACACAGGCTTACGGCGTGGGGACGGTAATCGTGGCCGCGCTGATACTGCTCTGCCTGATAATGCCACGCACGTTCGCCTACGCCCTCGGGTGCAGTCCCGCGCTGGAGCGTTACGCCCTCGACTATCTCCTGTGGCTCTTGCCCGGCACGGTGTTCCTCCTGTGGCAGTGCGTTGGCATGATGATGGTCAGGCTCGACGGTTCGCCGCGCTACGCCATGTGGATTCAGGTGGTGGGGGCGGTGGTGAACCTCTGTCTCGACTGGCTCTTCATCTTCCCGATGAAAATGGAGGTGAAGGGTGCGTCGATAGCCACCGCCATTGCTTGCGTGTGCGGCGGACTGATGAGCGTGGCGTATTTCGTGTGGTTCTCTGACAAGCTGAAGTTCATCCGATTGAAGATGAGCCTCACCTCGCTTGCGCTCACGCTGAGGAACACCGGCTACGTGCTTCGCATCGGTTCCGCCACGTTCCTCACCGAGGCGGCGATGAGCGTCACCATGGTGGCCGGCAACTATATGTTCATGTCGATGCTCCACGAAGACGGCGTGGCGGCTTTCGCCATAGTGTGCTACCTGTTCCCCGTCATCTTCTCCGTGAACAACGCCGTGGCGCAGTCGGCGCAGCCTATCATCAGCTATAACTACGGCGCCGGCAATGACCTGCGCGTGAACCGCGCGCTCCGTGTGGCGGTGTATGCCGGGCTGCTCTGCGGACTGGCGGTGCTGCTGCTCCTCGTGGTTGGCGACAGCCTTATCGTGGGGGCGTTCCTCCGTCCGTCGGAGCCGTCGTACCGGTTGGCGATTGACGGAATGCCGTGGTTCGCCACCTGTTCGCTGTTCTTCGCCCTCAACGTGGTGTTCGTGGGCTATTACCAGAGCGTGACGCTGGCGAAGCGCGCCATGGTGTTCACCGCCCTCCGCGGCATCGTCTTCGCCGTGGCAGGCTTCATGGTGTTGCCAAGGGTGATAGGGGTAATCGGACTGTGGACGGCTATCCCGGCGGCGGAACTGCTCACGCTCGTCATTATTCTTCTGACTATAAAGAAGAGGTGACGCGCAGGGACGCGACGGGGCATCTTCCGTCGGTTGTCAGCTGATGCCGTTCTCCTCAAGGAATTTCTCCGCCCTGTGCAAGTCAGCCGGGGTGTCGATGCCCACGGTCTCCACGTCCGTCAGTCCCACCTTTATCTTATATCCGTTCTGGAGCCAGCGGAGCTGTTCCAGGCTTTCGGCTATCTCAAGGCTCGACTGCGGCAGCCGCGTCACCTCGCGGAGCACTTCGCGGCGGTAGGCGTACAGCCCGATATGCTTCAGATAGGGATAGCAGCTCGCCCACTTGCCGCGTTCCGCATTGCGCACGTAGGGGATGACGCTGCGGCTGAAATACATGGCGTAGCTGTTGTTGTCCACCACAATCTTGGGGGAGTTGGGGTTCTCTATCGGTTCTATGCCGGCTTCGGCGGTGAACGGTTTGCCGAGCGTGGCAATCTGCGTGTTCTCGTCGTCGAAGCACGAGCAGAGCTCGCGTATCTGCGACTCCTGGATGAACGGTTCGTCGCCCTGAATGTTTATCACCACGTCGAACCCCTCGCCGATTTTCTCCACCGCCTCCTCGATGCGGTCGGTGCCGCTCTTGTGGTCGGGCGACGTCATTATCGCCTTGCCGCCGAAGTTCTCCACTGTCTTGAAGATGCGTTCGTCGTCGGTTGCCACATAAACATCCTCCAACACCTTCCTAACCTGTTCATACACGCGCTGTATAACAGTCTTGCCGCCGAGAATGGCGAGCGGTTTTCCGGGGAAACGCTGCGAGGCGTAGCGTGCCGGGATTATTCCGATAAACTTCATGATATTTGAATTTAAAAGTCGTTGTTATCTTTGTCTTTTGTTCCTGCCCCTTGCCGCCGGGGCGTTGTTGCGGCTGTCGCTGCGGCGTTTCGGAGTCTCCTGCCTGTAACCGCCTTTCGCCTGTTGCCGTTCGCCGTTCGGCTTGCCGTGCCTGTTGCCTGACTTTTCCCTGTAATCGGGACGGTAGTCGGGCTTGCGTTCCTGCCGGTAGTCGGGACGGAAATCTTGCCGGTAGTCGGGCCTGTATGCGTCGGCATACAGCTGCGTTATCAGGTCGGCACGCCCGATGCGTTTCAGTTCCGTCTCAATCTTCCTGCGCTCTTCGGGCTTGTACCAGAAGAAGAACATCCTCTGCGCGAGTTTCTCCTTGGGCGACTTGGCCGAGAACACCGGTTCGAGCGTGTAGGGGTGATAGCCTGTGTACCACGCCTCGGTGCTTATCGTCATCGGGGTGGGGGTGAAATCCTGCACCTGTTCAAGGTGGAAATCCATTTTCTTGGTCTTCACGGCGAGGTCCGCCATGTCCTCCTCCCTGCACCCGGGGTGGCTGCTTATAAAATAAGGTATAATCTGCTGGTGCAGGTTCTCCTCCTTGTTGATGCGGTCGAAGATGCGCTTGAACTCGCCGAACTGCTCGAACGGCGGCTTGCGCATCAGCCTCAGCACGTTGTCCGATGTGTGCTCGGGGGCGACCTTTAGCCTTCCGCTCACGTGGCGGCAAATAAGTTCGCGGGTGTATTCCTTGGCGGCCTGGTTCGCCTTTTCGTCCTTGCTCTTGTGCAAAAGCAGGTCGTAGCGCACGCCGCTGCCGATAAAGCTCTTCTTGATGCCCGGCATGGAGTCCACGGTGCGGTAGATGTCGAGCAGCGCGGAGTGGTCGGTGTTCAGGTTGGGGCAAACCTGAGGGTTGATGCACGAGGGGCGTTTGCATTTCTCACAGGCGTTCTTGTTGCGTCCGCTCATGCCGTACATGTTCGCCGACGGCCCTCCCAAGTCGCTCAGATACCCCTTGAAATCATCCATTTGCGTGATTTGCGCCACCTCTTTCGTTATGCTCTCCTTGCTGCGGCATACGATGAACTTGCCCTGGTGCGCGCTGATGGTGCAGAAGGCGCAGCCGCCGAAGCAGCCGCGGTGGATGTTCACGGAGAACTTTATCATCTCAAACGCCGGAATCCTCTTGTTCTTGTATTTGGGATGCGGCAGTCTCGTGTAGGGCAGGTCATACACCTCGTCGAGTTCATTGCCCTGCATCGGGGGGTAGGGCGGGTTCACCACCACGAACCTGTCGTCGAGCTTCTGTATTATGCGGTGGGCGTGCATCATGTTCGACTCCTCCTCGATGACCCTGAAATTCTCCGCCTGCGCCTTTTTGTTTTGCAGACATTCCTCGTGGGAATGAATCACCATGTCGTTGTCTTTGATGCCGCCGCTGATGTTGTCTTCCGTGGCGAGGTAGACGGTCTGCGGGATGTCCTTTATCTCGGCGATGCCCTTGCCGTCGGCGAGCTGCCGGCTCACTTCCACTATGGCCTTCTCGCCCATGCCGTAGATGATGATGTCTGCCCCCGAGTCTTTCAGTATGCACGGCATCAGCTTGTCCTTCCAGTAGTCGTAGT
>CAVHWJ010000258.1:0-1529 GCA_963639565.1 uncultured Prevotella sp.
AAGCGTTTCAGGTTCTCGTCGAATGTAGAACCCGGTTCGGTATGGCGTTTCTCGTCTTTCTTCTCGTCGTTGTGACCAAACTGTATTATAACATAGTCGCCGGGCTGTATCTTCTCCAGCACCTTGTCCCATCTGCCCTCGTCGATAAAGCTCTTCGAGGAACGTCCGTTCACGGCGTGGTTGTCCACCACCACGCCGTCGTCATAATAGTTCATCAGCATCATGCCCCATCCCCTCTCCTGCTTGTCGTCTGAAATGTCCTTGTTGGCCATCGTTGAATCACCTATCATAAATATGGTGATGGTATCTTTGGCCTTGAACGAGCAGAACAGTGCGAGCAGCAATGCCAGAGCCAAGAAAACATTAATTCGTCTTTTCATAATCGTTTGATTTTACGGTCTTTTCGTTTATGCTATTAATTAATGGATTAATCTTCAAAAGCAGAAGAAATTTCGCCCCTATAAAGAAAAGGAGCATACCGTGAACAATCCTTCACGGCACGC
Source organism: uncultured Prevotella sp. (assembly GCA_963639565.1). Taxonomy (GTDB): domain Bacteria; phylum Bacteroidota; class Bacteroidia; order Bacteroidales; family Bacteroidaceae; genus Prevotella. The sequence goes on from CAVHWJ010000258.1 coordinate 504, forward strand.
TCCCTTTTATTTCGCCCAACTATGATTTCAGTGCATCCACAAGCTCGTCGGCAGACACCTGACGTTGTTCGCCTGTCGTCATGTTTTTCAGCGTAACCACATTGTTTTTCATCTCCTCCTCGCCGGCGAGGGCTACGAACGGGATGTTGTTGGCGTTGGCGTAGTTCATCTGTTTCTTCATCTTCACCGCGTCGGGGAAGAGTTCCGTGCGTATGCCGTTGGCGCGCGCCTTCGCCACCATGGGCATACAGTAGCGTGTCTCCTCCTCGCCGAAGTTGATGAACAGCAACTGGGTGTTCACGGCTATCTCCTTGGGATAGAGGTCGAGGGCGTTGAGCACGTCGTAGATGCGGTCCGCGCCGAACGAGATACCCACTCCGCTTATTCCCGGCATACCGAAAATACCGGTGAGGTTATCGTAGCGTCCGCCGCCCGTGATGCTTCCCATTGGGGTGTCAAGTGCTTTCACCTCAAAGATTGCGCCGGTGTAATAGTTAAGTCCGCGGGCAAGGGTCAGGTCAAGCTGCAGTTCGTTTTTCAGTCCCACACCGCCGCACGCGTTGAGGATAAAGCGCAGTTCCTCGATACCCTTCATTCCGGTTTCCGAAGAAGACAGGAACTCCGCCATAACATCGAGTTTCTCCTCGTTGGTGCCGCTCAACGCTATCACCGGCTGGAGCTTTTGTATCGCCTCCTCGCTGATGCCGTCGGCACGCAATTCGTCGTTCACCTTCTCCAACCCTATTTTGTCGAGCTTGTCTATAGCCACGGTGATGTCCACAATCTTATCGAGTGCGCCCACCACCTCGGCGATGCCCGAAAGGAGTTTCCTGTTGTTAATCTTAATCTGCACACGAATGCCGAGCCGCTGGAACACGGTGTCCATAATCTGCACAAGTTCCACCTCGTTGAGCAACGAGTCACTGCCCACGATGTCGGCGTCGCACTGGTAGAACTCGCGGTAGCGGCCCTTCTGCGGACGGTCTGCCCTCCACACCGGCTGTATCTGATAACGCTTGAAAGGCA
>CAVHWJ010000258.1:1852-3951 GCA_963639565.1 uncultured Prevotella sp.
CGTGTACCTTTAGGTATTGATGGTTTGCTCATTTTCAGTTCTTTTTATTTCCTCACGATAGTCTGGTCGCGGTCCGGACCGATAGAGATTATCTTTATAGGCGTTTCAAGCTCTGTTTCAAGGAATTTCACGTAATCGCTAAACTCTTTGGGGAACTGCTCCTCGCTTGTAAATCCGGTCATGTCGGTGTTCCAGCCCGGCAGTTCCTTGTAAACCGGTTCGATGCCGTGTTCAATGTCAAACGGGAAATCGCGCGTTTCCTTGCCGTTCTGCTTGTAAGCCACGCACGCCTTGATGGTGTCGAAGCCGTCGAGCACGTCGCTCTTCATCATTATCAGCTGTGTCACGCCGTTTATCATTATGGCGTAGCGCAATGCCACGAGGTCTATCCAACCGCAGCGGCGTTCACGACCGGTCACTGCGCCGTATTCGTGTCCCAGTTCCCTGATCTTAGCCCCGGTCTCGTCGAAGAGTTCCGTGGGGAACGGACCTGAACCGACACGCGTGCAGTATGCTTTCATAATACCGTAAACCTCGCCGATTTTGTTGGGACCGATGCCCAAACCGGAGCAAGCCCCGGCGCATATTGTATTTGAAGAGGTGACGAAAGGGTAGCTGCCGAAATCCACGTCGAGCATCGTACCCTGCGCACCCTCGCAGAGGATGTTCTTGCCGGAGCGCAACACCTTGTCAATCTCGTGCTCGGAATCCACTATCTCAAACTGGCGGAGATATTCAATTCCCTCCATCCATTTCTTCTCAACGTCGGTGATGTCGTAGTCGGTATACCCAAGGTTACGGAGCATCTCCTCGTGGCGTGCCTTGTGACTTGCGTATTTCTCCTCAAAGCCGTCGAAAATGTCGCCCACCCTAAGGCCGTTGCGCGACACCTTGTCGGTGTAGGTTGGGCCGATGCCCTTGCCCGTGGTGCCAACCTTGTCTTTGCCCTTGCGCGCCTCGTAGGCGGCATCGAGCAAACGGTGGGTCGGCATGATGAGATGGGCTTTCTTTGATATTTTCAGTCTCTTGGTGAGCGGATGTCCGCTTTTCTCCAAGTCCTTTGCCTCGTCCATGAAGAGATCGGGGGCGAGCACCACGCCGTTGCCGATGATATTCACCTTTCCGCCCTGGAAGATACCCGAAGGTATACTGCGCAGCACGTATTTCTGTCCCTCGAACTCAAGCGTATGCCCGGCGTTGGGACCGCCCTGAAAGCGCGCTATGACATCGTATCGGGGTGTAAGAACGTCCACCACCTTACCTTTTCCTTCGTCGCCCCACTGCAAACCGAGCAGGACATCAACTTTTCCTGAAGCCATTTATATATGTTTTTTTGGTTTTTCTTAATTGCCGCACAAAAATACTACTTTATTTTGTTTCGGCGCAAAAATATGCCGTCTTTTTGCCTCGCACCGTAAAATCGGCTATACGGAAGCCGTCCTCAGAGCCGCGTCCACGAGTTTCTCCTCCATTTCGCCCATGGCGGAAAAGGCGTTGAGACAGTTCATCGCGGCGTGTCTCACCCCGGCGGAAGCGTCGGACAACGCAGCCACCGCCTGGTCCACAAACTCGTTTATGTCGCGCTCCGTGGGTTCCGCGCCCTGTTTGAACAGTCCCGCCAAAGTGGAGTAACCGCATATTTGGCAGAGCGGTTTGTCGGAGGCAATCCACACGTAGGCGTAGATTGACGCGTCGGCTACGTACTGAAAGAGGTTGAAAGCGGCATACTCCGCCATTTCTTGCGTGGTGATTTGTTCCATCCACAGACCCGTCATGTCCGCGTCCATTTCTCCGGGCGGCATCAGCAGCGTGGCGAGGATCTTGCACTCGCGCACGTTTTCCTTCCAAAGAGCCACGGCAAGTGAGCTGTCCTTGGCATATCCCTCCGCCATACGTTTCAGCGCGGTGAACGGTATTCCCCAGTTCAGATAACCGCCGATGCCCTTCTCCCTCATCGAGGATGAAGCCACGCCGTCCATCTGCAACCGGAAGCCGGCCTTGATGTCCTTTACCGTCTGTTGTATTTCCGTCTGTTCCATAAATCACACCAACGCCGCATAGTCACGGCTGTATCTAAGCATCTGTTCTGAATAATCCTC
>CAVHWJ010000259.1:0-3946 GCA_963639565.1 uncultured Prevotella sp.
TCGGGGAAAAGATATTCGACGACGAATACCGCAAGAACAGCGAGACGCTAAACCGACAACTGCGAGAAAAAGGCTTTTATGACAAGTTCAGGAAACAGCTAACAGCGTTGAAAGAAAACGGTCAGGACGGACTTAAAGACGCGGGAAAAGAGTTCAACGACATCCTCGGGGAAAACGGTCTGGACGTTTCGGCGTTTAAGGGCGCGAAGCAGATAACCTCGTATTTCGACAAACTCGCCGCCGGCAAAGTAACGGACAAGGACTGTCTGAACAAGACAATGGAGGGACTGATGAATGACGCGGAGGCATGGGCGAAGAAAAACGACAAGAACCGCGACACGCTCATCGCTCTCGCCAATGACGAGCTGATTCCGCTGCTGCAAAGAATTGAGACACGGCGCAAGGAAGCGTGCCGCACCGCCGTTTCGGTGGATGCCACCTTGCAGAACCTGAGGGGGATGCTGCTGCTCGACGACATAGAGAAGAAAGTGAGGGAGATGAACGCCGAAGCCAACCGCTTCCTGCTCGGCGACACGCAGTATCTGCTCCACAAGATGATGAACGACACCGACACACCGTTCGTGTTCGAGAAGATAGGTACGCGACTGAAACATATCATGATTGACGAGTTTCAGGACACGAGCACCGTGCAGTGGCAGAATTTCAGAATCCTCCTCGCCGAGTGCATGAGCCACTGCGACGGCAGCGGCGTGAACAACCTCATCGTGGGCGACGTTAAGCAGAGCATCTACCGGTGGCGCGCCGGCGACTGGCAGTTGCTCGCCAACATTGAGGACGAGTTCGGCAAGTCGTGTACCGACATACACACGTTGGCGGCAAACTACCGTTCGGCGAGGAACATCGTGGCGTTCAACAACGCTTTCTTCAAGGTCGCAGCCGGGTTGGAGACCGAAAGGGAACGCGGAAACGACCCCAAGCTGGCGGAGAGGATAAACGTGGCGTATCAGGACGCGAAGCAGGAGATAAAGAAGGAAGACACCACAGGACTGGTGCAAGTTACGCTGAAACCCTCCGGAGAAGACTATGTGCAGGACACCATACAGGAAATAGAGCGCACCATAGACCGGCTTCTCGCAAAAGGCGTGAAGCAGAAAGACATCGCCATACTGATGCGCACGAAGAAGAACATCCCCCTCATCGCCGACTATTTCGCCGAGAACCGCCCCGACATACACATCGTGAGCGACGAGGCGTTCAGAATGGACCGAAGCGTGGCGGTGAACACCATAGTTGCCGCCCTGCGGATGCTTTACGCTCCGGCTGACCAGATAACGAAGGCGAGCCTCGTGAAATATTACAGGCAATACATCATGGGGGAAAACCCCGACGACCTTGACGCGCTGCACGGGGAAAACGCCGACAGATACCTACCCGAAGAATTTGTGAACGGAACTGACGAACTGAAAAAGATGCCGCTCTACGACCTCGCGGAGAGGATATACACAATCTTCGGCATCGACAGGCTGCAGGGCGACGGGGCGTATGTGTGCGCCTTCTTCGACAGTCTTTCGGCGTATATAAACGACATGTCCGCCGACGTTCCCGGTTTTCTGAAAGAATGGGACGAGAATATCCACTCCAACAAGATACAGACCGACGGCGTGGGTGGCATACAGATGATGAGCATACACGCCAGCAAGGGACTGGAATTTGACAACGTGATAATCCCGTTCTGCGACTGGCAGCTGGAGATTTACCTCGACAACTATTTTTGGGCGCGCCCCTCCGAACCGCCATACAACGCCCTGCCGGTGCTGTCGGTGAGATACTCCCCTAACCTCGCCGACTCCGTTTATTCGGCGGATTTCAGAAACGAGCACATGCAGAACACGCTCGACAACCTGAACCTCCTGTATGTGGCATTCACCAGAGCCGGCAAAAACCTCTTCGTCGTAGGCAAGAAGAACTCCTCGTCCACAAGGTCGATGCTCGTGCAGAGCTGCCTCGGCATCCTCTCCAAGGAACTTGAGGGGGCGGAACTCACGGAGTCGGGCGACAACGGAGAAGACCTTGTGTTCACCTACGGCGAATTTATGGGTGCCGGGGAGAAGCGGAAGCAGAAATCGGAAAACATCTTCATGCAGACCGCCGAAGAGCAGCCGGTGGAGATAACGAGCGGAGACATCCCGGTGGTGTTCCGGCAGAGCAACAAGAGCCGTGACTTTGTGGAAGAAAGCACCGGCGAGGACAGCCGGAATGACAGGAGCTATGTGAAAATCGGAAACATCCTGCACCTCGTCTTCTCCAACATCCGAACGGCGGAAGACATCGCGCCTGTGCTGGAACAGTATGAGGCGGAGGGCATACTCTATGGCGAAGGCCTCGACCGCGGAAAAATCCAGCGTGTGCTCGACGACTGCCTGTCGGCCAACGACGTGGTGGCAGACTGGTTCTCCGGTCATTGGACGCTCTATAACGAGTGCAGCATACTCTGTGTGGACGAGAAGACAGGCACAGTGGAAACGCGCCGCCCCGACAGGGTGATGAAAGACGGCGACAGGATAGTGGTCGTTGATTTCAAGTTCGGCAGGATGCGCGACAGCTATAAGAGTCAAGTTGCGGAATACATGAACCTGATACGCCGCATGGGATATTCCGACGTGAGCGGATATATCTGGCTCGTGAACGGGAAAAAGACAATAGAAGTAAAGAACGCATAAAACACGATACGCATGAAAACCTTTCTCCACTACGTGGCAAAAGACATGATAGAAAAGTACGGCACCGACCTCTCCCACATCGCCATGGTCTTCCCCAACAAGCGCGCCGCCCTTTTCCTAAACGAAGAACTGGCCCTGTGTGCCGGAAAACCGGTGTGGGCGCCAACGTACCTTACCATCAGCGAACTGTTCCGCCACTATTCCACCCTCAGTGTGGGCGACCCCATAAACCTCGTATGCCAACTCTACAAGAGCTACACCTCTATTACCGGCAAGGACGAGACGCTCGACCATTTCTATGACTGGGGAAAACTCCTCATCAGCGATTTCGACGACGTTGACAAGAACATGGCAGACGCCGACAAGGTGTTCGCCAACATAGCGAGCCTGCACGAACTCGACGACGTGTCGTATCTCACCGATGAACAAAGGGAACTGCTCAAGACGTTCTTCTCTAACTTCACCGACGGACACGACTCTAAGCTGAAAGAGCTTTTCCTTTCGCTATGGAACAAGCTCGGCGACATCTACCACGATTTCCGCCGCCGACTGAGGGAACAGCAGACGGCATACGAGGGAATGTTATACCGCGACGTTATCGACTCGAAGATGATTAGGGCGGAATACGACAAATACATCTTCGTGGGGTTCAACGTGCTCCAGCTCGTTGAACAGCAGCTCTTCGGCTACCTGAAAAGCGAGGGGCGCGCGGAGTTCTATTGGGACTACGACCGCTACTATGTCGGCAAGGGGGCGGAACACCGTGAAGCCGGACGGTATATCACGCAATACCTTAAACTCTTCGGCGATTCTTTCGGCGAGGCATACGGCCCTGACGTACACTCGGACTTTGAAAAGAAGAAAGAGATAACATTCGTAAAGGCGAAGACCGAAAACATACAGGCGCGCTATGTGTCGCAGTGGCTCGTCGAAAACAGGAGGTACAAGGACGGCAAGCGCACCGCCATTGTGATGTGCGACGAGGGACTGCTCAAGGGCATCGTACACTGTATTCCGGAACAGGTGGAGAACGTGAACATCACCACCGGCTATCCGTTGGCGCAGACACCGGTCGCTTCGTTCGTTTCGCAGATGCTCGACATGAGGGTGTTGGGGCGCAGGAGAGACGGCGGTTTCCGCATAGCCTACATAAGGCAGTTGCTCAACCATCCCTACTCCCGGTTTGTCTCCCCTAACGCCGCAGCTCTTTTAAACAAACTGAACGAGGAGAAAAACGTGTATCCCGAAACGGAGGAACTGATGGC
>CAVHWJ010000260.1:0-3901 GCA_963639565.1 uncultured Prevotella sp.
CACGTCGATGCCCACGAGCATGGGGTGGCGGAACTGCCTGATGCGCCGCACGTCGCCTGGACCGATGCCGCCGCTAAGGAGGAATGGCGTTGCGCCGCGGTAGGCTTGCAGAACGCCCCAGTCGAACTGCCGTCCGCTGCCGCCCTGCGTGGGGCAACGGGTGTCGAAGAGGAAGAGATCCGCCAGTCCTTCGTAGGCTTTGCAGCGCGAAAGGTCGTCTGCGCCCGCCACGCCGAAGGCTTTGATGATTTTCACGTGGGGGGCTAAGGCGGCGAGTTGGCGTTTCAGTTCCGCCACCATGGCAGGGGTCTCATCGCCGTGGAGCTGCACGTAGCGCAAGCGGAAGTCTAAGATGCGCCGGATGATTTCCTGCGGCGAGGCGTTTACGAACACCCCTACCCTCTCGGTGGGCGCATCTGCGGGTACTGTCGGCGTAAACCTCGTACTGCCCGGGGCGAAGATAAATCCCATGAGGTCGATGTCGAGGCGCGCCACCTCGCTGATGTTGTCGTTGTAGCGCATACCGCACACTTTTATTGTCAGGCGGCGGTTTTCTTTATCGGTTGTTTTGTCGGGGGCTTTGAGTTGGCTTATGAATTGGCTGAGGGCAAGGCCGGGGTCTTCGTTTCGCATAAAGTGTTCGCCCATAAGGAAACCGCGGTAGCCGGCTTGGCGCAGACGGCGCACGGTGTCGGGGTGGCTGATGCCGCTCTCGCTGACCTTGCAGACTCCGCGCGGCAGGAGTTCCGCCATACGGAAACTGTTTTCCACGTCGGTGACGAACGTCCCCAGATTGCGGTTGTTGATGCCGTACATATCCGGTTCGAGTTCGGCGTATTCGAGTTCGTCCTCGCCGTGCATCTCCAACAGTGCTTCCATTCCCAATTCGTGGGCGGTGTGCAGCAGCCGGCGACAGTCGTCTTTCTTCAGGTCGGCGGCGATGAGGAGCACTGCCGAAGCTCCGCAAAGCCGCGCCTGAAGGATTTGGTATTCGGAGATTACGAAATTCTTGTAGAGTATGGGGATTGTTACTCCCGACCGTCGGGCTTCTGTGATGAAGGTGTCGTCGCCGCCGAAGAAATGCCCGTCGGTGAGGATGCTGAGTGCCGCCGCGCCCTGCCGCTGGTAGGCAATGGGTACTATGCTTGCGCCCGCCCCGCGGTTTATCCAACCCTTTGAGGGCGACTTGCGCTTGAACTCGGCGATGATGCCGGTATCTGACTGCATCAGCGCGCCGCGCATCGACACTGGCGGCTCGTCTTCCGCTTTCATCTTCTCCTCCACCATGGCGATGAGGCGACTGAGGGGGAGCGTGCGCATCCGTTCGTCAAGTTCCTGCCGCTTGTGAGCCACAATGGTATGGAGTATGTCGGGGTGTTTGTCGTTGTCCATATAATACGGTTTTTAGGTATGAACGTTCGTTTGTAGATATGTCAGCCTCAACTGTTTATTTCCACAAAGCGGCGGAAGGTGTTGAGCGCGCTGCCCGATTCGAGGCTGCGACTTGCGATGTCCACACATTCGTCGATGGGTTTCCGTCCCCTCTCAAGCACCTGTATGGCGAAGGCGGCGTTGGCGAGTACGATGTTTTTCTGCGCCGGCAATGCCGTGCCTTGCAGCACACGGTCGAAGATCTGCGCCGCCTCTTCCTCCGTCGCACCGCCCACGAGTTCTTCGGGCAGTGCCGTGGCAAAGCCAAGGTCGGAGGGCTTGAACACGCGTTCGTAACTGTTGGTGGTCACTTTGAAGTCGCCCGTGAGCGATATTTCGTCGTAGCCGTCGATGCTGTTCACGATGCCGTAGTCGATGCCGATGCGCTGGTACACCTGCTGGTAGAGGCGCATCTGGTCGAGGTTCACCACGCCGAGCAACTGGAACTGCGGCTTTGAGGGGTTGATGATGGGGCCGAGGAGGTTGAAGAAGGTGGGGAACGGCAGTGCCTTGCGCACCGCGCCGACGAATTTCATCGCCTTGGCGAAGAGCTGGGCGTGGAGATACACGATGCCACATTCGTGGAGCGAACGGTTCAGGCGGTCAGTGTCGTCGGTGAAGGTCACGCCGTGGTTGCGTATCACGTTCGACGCGCCGCTCACCGACGTGGCGGAGAAATTGCCGTGTTTCGCCACCTTGTAGCCGGCGCCGGCGATGACGAAACAGGCGGTGGTGGAGATGTTGAACGTGTTTTTGCGGTCGCCGCCGGTGCCCACCACGTCGATGTAGCGGTCGCAGTCGAGCGGCACCGCCACCCCCGTTTCGAGGATGCCGTCGCGGAAGCCGAGGAGTTCGTCCACCGTGATGCCGCGCATCTGTATGGCGGTGAGCAGGGCGGCGATTTCGGCGTCGTTGAGTTCGCCGCGGGTTATGCCCACGAGGATGTCCTTTGCCTCCTCGCTACTGAGTTCTTCGTGGTTTAGCAGACTGTTGAGTATTTGCTTTGCGTCCATAAGCGTTGTATTTTGAAACGAAAAAAAAAAGACCTGTCGCAAGAGCGGCAGGCCTTATGGTGTTTTCTGTTTGTAGTATGCACACGGCGTAGCGACTCACGACTTACGAAATCTTGAGTTGAGCCACCACCAATATGCAGACATACAGTTATTCATTTTCTTCTGTTATTATGACTATGTGGGCAAAGTTACACAAAATGTTATAATCCGCAAATATTTCTTTGAAAAATGTTACGAAAAGCAAGCGAATAATGATTTCGGCAAGCCGCAAGCCCCTTTTCTCCTATTTATATATAGAGTTATGCAGATATTTGCTAACTTTGCATTGTGGACAAGATGACTAAGGAGCAGCGCAGCCGTTGCATGGCCGCCATTCACAGCAAGGGCACCAAACCGGAACTTCTGGTTAGGCGTTATCTCTTTGCCCGCGGCTTCCGCTTCCGGCTGAACCATCCGCGGTTGCCGGGGCATCCCGACATCGTGATGCGGAAGTACCGCACGGTGATTTTCGTGAACGGCTGTTTCTGGCACGGCCACGAGGACTGCGGCTGCTACAAGCTCCCCAAGACAAACACTGATTTCTGGCAAGCCAAGATTGCCCGCAACAAGGCGCGCGACAAGAGGGAGCAGCAGCAGTTGGCCGCCATGGGCTGGCACTGCGTCACCGTGTGGGAATGTCAGCTGAAGCCCAAAGTGCGCGAGCAGACACTGCAAGCCTTAGAATACACCCTCAACCGCATCTATCTCGAAGACCGCAAGATAAGACGCTACGCCCTGCCGGAAGAGGAAGAGGGGATCGGCATGGCGGCGGAGCCGGAAATAACTGAACAATAACCATTTAGCGTGCATAACCATTCTTCCTGATTATTCCCAATGTCACTTTTCCAACCGTTTTTGGAGGCTAAAACGTCACTTTTCCAACCAGTTTTAGGCATATTCTGCCACTTTTCCAACCGTTTTCAGGTGCATTTCTGCCACTTTTCCAACTTTCGGCGTTGCGAAGGTAACGTTTTATGTCACTATACGCAAACAAAAAAATCAGCGAGCGGCGAGATAAAAACGCAAGGGTTACAGTTCCTCCAACTGCTCCGCCGAAAGTCCCGTGGCGGCAGCTATCTGGTCGACGCCGAGACCAAGGTTCTTCATGTTACGGGCGATAGCCAAGGCCTTGTTCAATTCGCCTTCTGCGCGACCCTCCTCACGACCTTTCTCAAGTCCCTCGGCAAGTCCTTTGGCAAGACCTTTGGCAAGTCCTTTGGCAAGTCCGACAGACTCACCTTCCTCAAATCCCTCATCGTGGCTGGTGTCGAAGAGACTGCGCATGTGGCGGACGGCTTCCATGTGGCGGACGTACGACTGCTTGTCTGCCGCTGAAAGGCTGTCCACACGCAGACATTCGCGCGCTTCGGGCAGTCCGGCGGCGGTGGCGTCGGCATCAATCTTTCCTGTTTTGAGGA
>CAVHWJ010000261.1:0-3895 GCA_963639565.1 uncultured Prevotella sp.
TCACGTCGGCGCCGAAGGCGTTGAGCACCTGCTGCTTGTTGAGCGACACGGGCAGAATGAGCGTGTTCCACACGTTGGCGTTAAGCGCGCGGTTCAGGTGCAGCACGTTGTTGGTGTAAGTGTCCGCCGCCATGGTGATATGTTTCAAGTCCGTCCCGTTCTCGTCGAGTATAAGCTCCGGCTTGCGTCGCGGTCCGGCATAGAGCAGCTCGAACGCGTCCACCGCCGTTATCTCGTCGTCGGTCACGTCAGTTGATCCCGTGTCCACTCTCCATCCGATGCGCAGCGTGGCGGGATTCGTGGATGATATTTCTGTGCTGCCTTCTGTGCCGTCTACCGTTTCTATGCAAATCTGCGTCTGCCTCTGCCACGTGCCGTCGTCGAACGACACGCCGATGCCGCAGCCGTCCTCTGTCGTCTCCAGCGCATTTACGTCGTCCTGACTGATGCTTCGGAGCGACACCGACGAGGTGTGCGTCGTTGCCGTACCGTTACTTACCAAAGTTATGAATAGGTGTGACAAAGGCTTGTCCTCGCCCGAAATGGCGTTCTGCGACGACATACCGTTGCAACGAATCAGATACCACCCCGGGTGCGACACCGTAACGTCCTGATACACCTCGTAGCCGCGCTTGCCCTTGGCGTAGGCGTAGGTAAGACGGCCGTAGGTGCGTTGGTGGGAGTCGTTTTGGTGGGTTTCGTCAATGTCGGTCCAATTTGATGCCGAACCGCCGGCATCTTTATGTAGTCGGTACATATCCTCGTCGCCGAAACGTATAACAGACGATACGTCGCCTGTGCTTTTCCATAAGTCTGTCTCTGATGAGAAAAGTCGGAACTCGGGGTCTATGAGTTTGAAGGTCGCGTCCACAGGGGAGACCATAGATACCGGGGCCTGGTCGAAAAGCTCGTAATACTCAGCAAGGGAAATGAGTTTCCACTGGGCGTTTTCGGGAAAGTTCGCCCAATCTGCGTCTTCAGCTTTTCGAAAACCGACTTTGTCGTGTGGACGAGGCTCACCGTTTACAATGTTTCCGTCGGGTAAAGCCACAATATATTGCCAAAATTTATCTCCAACTTTTATATTGTAGATGTTCTTGTCTTTGTTGTCGTCGCTTATGACAGAACTTGAAGGAGTTTCGAAATGAATCTCCGTGCGTCCGTTTACAAGAAACACGTCTGCATATTCGGAGTGTGGGTCTCCCGAAGTTCCGAGGTAATAGTTGCTTGTGGTTGACTCCGCATTTGTAGCGATATAATAAGTGGGGTTAGACGAACTGGTGTCGTCACACTCCAGCCAAAGGAGATACGGCACTTTGCTCAGTGTAGCGTGTGTTCCGTAAGTACCGCCCTGTGAGAAGAACTGCCCTGTTCCCACGTTGTATAGCATGAATATCTTTTTCTCAATGTCGGTAGCACTGCCCAGCTTCGGCCTCCCCGTGGTACAAACGTCCACGGAGGGAGCGGTTCCCGTCATGTCTGCCAGCCCATCCGCGATCTCGACCGATCTTGTGGAACTTGCCCTTTTCACGGGTGTTTCAGCCCTCTGCGCCGTCACGGTCTGCACTGGCAGTCCGAGCAGCATTGCGGCGGAAACCATCTTCAATAAATCCTTTGTTCCCATCTTCTTACCTGTATTATATTCTTGTCAATATCATTCTGATTTCTTATCAAAATCATTCCAATTTCTTAAACTGCAAAAGTATAAAAAAAATCATCCCCCTCTCCCCTCCGTATGTTAAAGAACTATAACGCCGTATATAAATGGCGGCGTTATACGTTTACTTGATAAACGGCAGAAAAAGAATGGAGCAAAAGGAGTTTGAAGACATGGCACCGGAACTGCACCGCCGCCTCACGGCGGTGGCGCGGGGCTGCGGACTGGGCGAGGAGGAAGCCGAGGATGCGGCGCAGGACGCCATGCTGAAACTCTGGACTATCCGCCAAAAACTGCCATCGGGCAAGAGCGCGGAACCCCTCGCCGTGACAATCGTGAAACACCTGACGATAGACCGGCTGAGGGGAAGACACCGGCAGACAGCCCTCGACCGCGAGGCGGCGGCAAGCCCCAACACCATGCCCGACGCGATAATGGAAGGCGAGGAAAACGACGAGTGGCTGCGCCGCGCGATGCGGAAACTGCCGCCGGCGGAGCACGCCGTGTTGAGGCTGCGGCAGGTGGAGCGCAAGACAAACGAAGAAATCGCCGCCATAGTGGGCATAAAACCCGTTTCGGTGCCTACGCTGCTGGCAAGGGCGAGGCGGAAACTCCTTGAAGAACTGAAAAGAAGAAAATGACAACGGATATGAAGACGGAAGAACGCGACATAAGGCAACTCGTGGAGAAATTCATGCAGGGCGCGACAACCATTGACGAGGAACTCGCGTTGCAGCGGTATTTCTGCGGCGGTGAGGACATTCCTGCCGACCTTGAACCCTACGCCCGGATGTTCAGGTATTTCGCCGAAGGGATGCCCGAAGACGAGGCTCTGCCGCAGGAAGCTGACAGCACGGTTTCGCCCAAAGACAACGGCAAACCATTGCCCAAGCGCATTGGCATACGGCGGCTGGTTTACGCCGCGGCAGGGGCGGCAGCAGCCATAGCCGCGTTGGCCGTGATGCTTGTAGGTTCGGGCGACGGCGACACAAACGCCCCGGCACTTGCCGATGCAGGACAAACTGCCGCCGCCGTGCATACGAGGAACACCTCACCCGCAGTTTCCCCCGACTCGCTGGAGAACAAGGCGACCGTTGCCGACACCGCATCCGCCCCCACGTCGGGCAAACGGCGGACAGCCCCTCGCAGAAGTCTGAAATACAGATACAAGCCGGCACCGCAGGAGACGTTTCTCGCCCAAACATACGCCGCAAAGGCGGATTCCGTGGACCGCGCGTCGAGGGCTGAGGCTGAAAACGAACTGCGCGGCGTGGAGACGCGCCAGCGTTTGGCGATAGGTCTGATACAGGCCGCCGGGGCGATACGCCGCGGGGAGATAGAACTGATGTGCCGCGAGGATGTTTATTGACGCGTGCCTCATAATTCAACTTGAAAAAAACAAATGCCGGCGGCGGTAAACATTGCCGGCAGGAACATAAAAAAGAAAGGAAACGGAAATGAAGAAAATCATCCCATTCGCGGTAGCCGCCCTTATGGCCACGGCATCGCATTGCGCATACGCGCAGAGCCACGTGAAAGAGGAACTGGAGAATTTCGTGTCGCAAATCTCCGAAAACAACATCGGACGCTCCACGGAGGAGACGAACGGCACGGACAACTACTATGGCGAATACGAGTTCTCGGTGAAGAAGAACGGCATGAAACGCTTTGAGGCGGTGAAGGAGGCTTTCTACCGCGACAAGGCTGATGCCTACAAGGTGTTCGGCAAGGAATCGGGCAAAGAGCCGCGGAAAAGCGTTACGATAGGTTACAGCACCAACAACTGCCAGAACCTGCGCATCGGTTGGCCGTGGAACAACAAGAAAGACAACATCCTGTTCCTCTTCTTCAAGGACAAGGACAGCGACACCTACCGCACCGTCTACGGCATGGTGTGGCAGGAGAAAGGCAAGGGCGTTTCGGGCAAGATGTACAAGGTGAGGAGCCTCAACCCGAACAGGACCGACAAAACCGTTGCCGACGGCAAGTCGCCCCGGGTGTTAGTGAGCAAACACTCTGTTATTTCGAGCGGTGTCGGCGGCACAAAGGTGGTGACGGGACCAGGCGGCACCATTGTGACCACCGGCGACGGCAGGGTGATAACCAGCGGCACGAAGGCTAACACCACTACAACCACAACTACCGCCACCGGCAGCGACGGCGAGACGTATTCCGTGGTGACGCTCAACGACAATACGGTGAAGATTTACAAGAACGGCGACGTGTCGGTAGTGGACA
>CAVHWJ010000262.1:0-3892 GCA_963639565.1 uncultured Prevotella sp.
AACACCCTGGTAATCGTCGTAAACATCTACGCCTTCCACGGCAGAGCCAACAAGTTCGTCTTTGCCCAACTTGCCGATGCTCTCGTGCCGTTTGGTCAGACCTCCGTGAAGGTTCACCTCGTTCATCTCTATGGTCATCGCGCGGTCGAGCACCTTTCGGGAGAACGAGAATGTCGTCTCGTCCATGTTCACCGTGCCTACAACGATAAGGTTCTGGGGGATGCAGATGCCTTCCTCATTGAAACGTTTTCTCACATTCTCGTCAGAAGTTATGGCAGCCGTAAGGTTGAAATACCATTCGGCATCTTCCTTTTTCAAAATGGGGTCGGTTGTAACCACGCCGTCCTCGCCGCACTTGCGGGACTCCACCACGCTAAGATATTCTGCAAAGTATTGCTCCACAGGCGCGAGGTTCATCTCGTCGAGGCAAAGGAAATACGGAGTGTCTTGGTTTTCCCACGCCTTTGCCACGAATTTTAGGAAGTCACCGGCCACAAACTCCGCCTTTCCGCTCACTCGGCTCACGTAGCCAATCAGTTCGCTGGAGTCATGCCAGTTCGGCTTCACCTGTACCATTTCAAAGTTCCTTGTCTTCTGTGCCTTGTATTCCTCAGAGCCTTCGTCCCAGCAAGCTCGCGCCAACTCCCTCACAATTCGGCTCTTTCCCGTGCCGGAGATACCAGCAAGAAGAAGAAAAGGCTTTGACTTTATGGCGGTGATGTAGGGGCGGAATGTGGAATACCCTGCACTGTTTGAAACATCATGGGAACCATTCTGGTCTGGGGAATCCAACTCTTCTGAGAG
This sequence comes from uncultured Prevotella sp., assembly GCA_963639565.1. Taxonomy (GTDB): domain Bacteria; phylum Bacteroidota; class Bacteroidia; order Bacteroidales; family Bacteroidaceae; genus Prevotella. Next base: position 805 of record CAVHWJ010000262.1, read on the forward strand.
TTTCTCATTCAGAAAAAACGAGCGGGCTTTGATAAAGCACACATAATGTATTATGCTGCCAGAACGCCAACCTTGATTTTTCTTGTTGTCTTGTTCTATGAACATTTCATCGTTCAATAAAGTATCTGCGATACGTTCAACTTCATCCGGGTCGGTAATATCGTACATACTCTTTATATCCTTCCAGATTTCCGGATTGTAATCGAACAGCTTGTCCACTTCCAGAAAAGACAAAAAACTTTGTACGGCTGTTGGCTGTAAGTTATAGCCCTTTTCCGTTCTTCTTGCTGATTTTACTATATTTGAAAGGTAAAACGTAAACTCTTTCTTGATTTTATCCCTTACGTCCATGTCATTTCCACTTTTATTATTCAAATACTGTTTGCGTTGCCTCCATGTCGTTTCCATTTAGGCTCGTCCAATATGACAATTACAACTCTTCGTTTCTTCACCATGTCTATTGCGTCTTGACGTTCTCGGCGTATAAAATAATTGGAGACATTTACAGGATAGCCTTCTGGGACGCCTTGTAATACATAGTCGTCTGTGTTAATGACAATATCTTTGTCATAAAAATCCAAATAGTCAGTCTCCAATAAGTCAGCGACGAAAATTCCGTTGTGGTCATATACGCTATATATTTCTTCTGGAATCCTCTCATAGAATTCTTTTTCGTTTTGGAATATGAAGAAAGACTTATAACCCTCCTTTTGGACTTTTTTCCATTCCTCCAAAATTTTCATTCCTAAAACAATTTCTCTTACATTCATTAATCCGCTTTTTGTGCAAAAATACGATTCAGATAGAACACTAAAAAGAATATTAAACTTTTTCAGGAATGGTATACGCCATTTTAAAGCATATTTAGAATCCTGTCAAGGAACAGGGAATTCAAGTCACCCATAGCCGTTCTGGCATGGCGGTCCGACACAACCAGCAATGAAATAAACGAACTTATATAACTTTTGTTTAGCCATTGTCACTTTGTTTTCTTTTCTCCATTAAACGCCCGAATCTCGCTTTCAAGCACTTTTTGCAGTTTCTCTTTGGGGTCAATCAACTGGTAGTCCGCCACGCCGATAGGCTTCCCCATGTCTTTGAGAGCAAGTTCCACCTTTTACTGTTTCCGTAGGCATTGCATCATCATCAAGTCCCTTACTTAAAAGCAGCATATTGTGAAACCAAGGCAAAAGTGCAACGCAGCGTTGCACTTTCTCGTCAAGCCCCACGTGTTCGATTTCCGCAACGGCACGCCGCAATATTACCGTATAATCACTGTCTATTGAAAGCCGGTTGTCTGTATCGTTAGATTTCACTTTGCTAATCATGTTTTCCCTTTCAAGGTTTGCCGGTTCAACTCAAAGAATTTCGGCACACACATTCATTGTTGTTGCAAAGATACAATAATAAAATTAAATTCAGACAATCCCTCATCCACGGCTCTTTCATTTAAAGGGTCGGACACTGCCCTGTTTTTACATACACGCCCATCCGAATTTCTTTACAAGTTCCGTAAAAAGGCCCTTGTCCTTTGTCGGGATTTTCACCGTAATACTTTCTTTCCCTGACTTGTCAAGGAAATAGCCCTCTTCCGGCAATCTGTCTTCGGGTATTTTCCTATCAGCTTCCTGCCTGAGAATGAACTTATCGTCGTCGTAAGCCACTTGGAAATATTCCTTGCCGCCTTCGGGGGAAAGGAAAAGGCTGCGCAAATCCTTTTTCCCACTGTAAAAGTCATTCAACCTCCTTGAGGAAACCTTGATTGCAGTATATTCACACAGAGGGAAATCGTCATACAACAAACAAAGGTACAAGGTATCGAAACAATCCCTTGCAGTCAATAACTGCGGGTTGTCATAGTATTCCAAGATACTGTCTACTTTCAATATGGATTGCTTCTTGTTCATAGTTCCATAAAACTCCTTTATAGGGTGCAAATATATGCCTTTTCAACGAGAAAACAAAAACGAAACGCTAAAAGTCAAATGAAGGAGCCGCGGTTTGAAGTACACATTCCACAAATTAGCCAGTCGCCAACTGCCCATTCTCAGAGAGTACCCTGCACGGAGTACTGCTCTATTTGCAGCGGAGTACTCCAGTACTCCATGCGGATTACTCCAGTACTTGGCATTTCAACCGGCAGTACTCGAGTACTTGAATTTGGCTTTGCAGTACTTTGCAGTACTCGGCTTTCCCGTGGGAAGACTTTTCCGTGGGAAGACCCAGATTAAAATAATCAATATGCTTGGCGGTTTGATTGGGAAAATGTATCTTTGCATAAAATCAGGGGTATCTAAGCGATTGGAGTATGCCTCATTGCGCTTAAATATGCACAATCTTTGAAACGGCAGAACTTAAAAAAAGAAAAGAAATGGCAGTAGCAGCATTAAATCCGACCCAGATACATTTGTTAAAGATGTTCTCATTCTCAAAGTCTGAGCAATCTTTGAACAACATAAAGGATGCCCTTATGCATTATTTCGCAAAAAATGTGGATGATGCAATGGAGCAGTTGTGGGATGAAGGAAAATGGGACGACCAAAAGAACGAGGCCGTGCTAAAGGAACATTTAAGAACTCCCTATCATGGGCAGTAAAGTAGTTCTTGACACGAACTGCCTACTTGCATCCCTTTCTAAACGAGGTGAGTATTATCCGGTTTGGAAAGGTTTGCAAGAGGGGAAGTACGTGCTCTGCGTGTCTACGGAGATTATATTGGAATACCAAGAGATTATTGCGCTAAAGACGAACGAGTTTATAGCCGAAAATGTGGTTCAAACATTGTTGAACTGTAAAAATGTCGTTTGTTTTGAACCGACCTTCAGACTGGGGCTCATAGAAAATGACAAGGACGACAACAAGTTTGTTGATTGTGCGATAGCGGCAGGGGCTTGCTTTATTGTCAGCGAAGACAGGCACTATGATGTTCTTGAGAAAATATCTTTCCCAAAAGTTGATGTGGTCAAACTGAAAGAGTTTGTTGCTATCCTCTCCAAAATGTGACACCGTTCTCGATAATGGCTAAGGTAACAATACTTATTCAGATTGCCAGTCTTCCACAGTGCCTGTTTCAGAAGAGAAACTCACAC
>CAVHWJ010000263.1:0-3883 GCA_963639565.1 uncultured Prevotella sp.
TTCGACAAGGTGTCGAAAGACCCCCTCGACGAATGGGTGAAGTTCCTCAAAACAGGAAAGATTGATGCCGACGCCACCGCCGCCGGACTGCCCGAAGCGCGCGAATGTCTGCGTGTGGACAGCCTTTCAGCGGCAGACAAGCAGTCGTACGTCCGCCACATGGAAGCCGTCCGCCACATGCGCAGTCTATTTGACACCAGCCATGACGAGGGGTTTGAAGAGGGGGAGTCTGTGGGGCTTGCCAAAGGTTTAGCAAAGGGACTTGAGAAAGGCCGTGCGGAAGGACTTGAGAAAGGCCGTGAAGAGGGTCTTGCCGAAGGACTAGCCAAGGGTGAACAAAACAAAGCCCTTGCCATAGCCCGCAATTTGAAGAGCCTCGGACTTGGTGCAGAACAAATCATTGCCGCCACAGGACTTTCGGAAGAGCAGTTGAAAGAGATTTGATATGACTGTTTTGGGATGTATTGGCGATGAAAAGCGGCGGTTCCCCAAGCTCCCATCGGACGATGGGAGGTCTGTTATCGCTCGATGGGAGAGCTGTTATCGTCCGATGAGAGGTCTCCCAACGTCCGATGGGAGAGTGGCATAGCGGCGGTTCGCATCGACAAAGCCTTGGTTATAAGGCAATCAGCAAGAAGGTGATTGCCAAAGCAATGGTTTCCAAAGGACTTGACTTAGACCTTATATCAGCCGTTACTGGACTGTCACCGGAAGAATTCCTGTCGTAGACATACTACTTGTTCCCTTTCGCCCTGTTGTGCGTCTTGCATAGCATCTGACAGTTGCCCTCGTCGGTGGCGCCGCCCTTGCTCCACGCCAACACGTGGTCGGCGTCCATTTCCCTCAATGCCCAAATCTTCTCCCTGTTGGCGTCGTGGCCGATGGCGCAGAGGGGACAGTTGCTCTCGTGCCTCTTCTTCGCCTCCGCCGTCTGCCGGCGGTAGACGCGCCCCTTGGTGTTGTCGTCGAACACGCGCACGTTCAGCAGCCGCGTGTCCTTGCAGCCGCCCAGCACATACTCAAACACGTTTTTCGTGTCCTTCACGCAAGGGTCGTCGTAGAGCTGCCTCACCTTTTCCGACACCTCCGCGTGGTCGTAGGGCGTGAGGTGGAAACGCTCATACAGTTCGCCCCAGTTCAGTCCCCTCATCTTGGGATAAACATCGTCGAAAGTCTGCTCTATCCACGATATAACGTCGCTGAAATAACTCTTCAGCTCCGTGATGCCGGCGTCGCGGCGGTGCTCCTGCATATAGTCCTTGATTTGTCCGCGGCTCACCCAGCGGAGTGCCTCCTGCAGAAACTCCTGTCTGTTGGCGGAGCCTGAGATATAGCTGCTCCATTTCTGTATGCGCGAGTCGTCTTTGTTGCTGAACTCCCTGCGTGCCGCGCTGACGAACGGTCCCGAGTATATGGCGTTGAGTTTCTCCTGCTCGTTCAGGCGTATGCCGCCGATGTTGATGATTTCAAACCACTCCTTTATTTCCGTTTCCTTACCCTCGCAGATATACGCCAGCATCCGGGTGTCTTCTATCAGCCGCCTCTCTTTCTGGCTCAATGCGCTGAACCTGTATGGGTAATCGCCTTTCATCACCGAGAACTTGCCTATCAGGTATCTGCCCAGGCTCGTTATGCGCTGCTGTCCGTCGAGCACCTCCAGCCTGCCGTCGGGCTGGCGGTTGAAATACAGCAGCCCCAGCGGGTATTTCTTCAACACGGAGTCTATCACGGCGATTTCCTTCTCGCTGCTGTTCTCGCTGTACAGGTAGTTGCGCTGATACTCCGGCTGAATCGTCAGTTTGCCAGCCAGTCCGTAGAGACCCTTGCCGTCAAGCTCGCTGTAAGTGAAGCCCTCGCAAAGCTCCTTCACCGTGTATTCTTTCAGTTCTGTTTCCATGTTATGATTGTCGTTTGCGGATTAATATGCGTGGGTATGTGTTATGCAAAACGCCGTCTTTGTCCTTTAATGTCGGTGTCGCGTTTAAGTCACTGTAATTCGGATAATCATTCTTTGTATATACTTTTGATTTTAGGGAAGGGTCGCCCGCGCCGCGCTTTGCCATACCTATAATTTTGAATTGATTAGGACAGTACTTGTCGAGGTAAGAAATAGGCACGCCCATTAATCCCTCATAATCACAAGGTATAGCGTCGGTGTATGGCACTTCTATGGCATCGTAATTGTCATAGGTCGGATATTTCCCTTCTTTAACCTCCTTGTGTTTGCTGTATTTGATGTTGTCAGCCAATGTCATGAGCGACAAAGGCTGATGTCTTCGACCGTGGTCGATGTTGGTAAACCACCTTACTCCCTTTACGCGTATGTATTTCTTTCCTTTATCGTCAATACGCCACCCTGCTGATTTCAATGGATATTCATCGGGTACGCCAAACTCACGGTCTCCGCTGTGGATGGTACACCCGAACCATATCTCGTTGTTCATTATCAGCGGAAACACTTCCTTGTAGGTGACGCAATTCATGTTGCCTATAATGATAAACTGTTTTTCGGCTTCCATAATCCATGAAAGAAATACCCTGAATAGGGAGAATGGAGGGTTTGTCACCACAATGTCAGCTTCGTCTCTGAGCCGTTTCACTTCTTCGCTGCGGAAATCGCCGTCACCTTCAAGGTAATCCCACTGCAAGTCTTCGAGATTGATTTTTCCGTCTCCGGTACTCTCTTTGTTCAGGACGAATATCTTGCCATGTGTTTGGGTCTTGTCCTTGTCGTATTTCGGCGAGTTTGTTTCAAATAGCGAAAGCTGCACACCTTTTTTGAATGTCATGCTTTCCGGCGCATAGCTGGTAGAGATGAGCTTTTTCAGTCCCAGTTCCTCAAAGTTCTGTGCAAAGAACTTGGTGAAGTTGCTCCACTCGGGATCGTCACAGGGCAGGAGAACAGTCTTGCCCCGGAATACGTCGGGGTTGTAATCGAGGTATGCCTCCATTTCCACTTCGATGTCATGGAATTGGGTATAGAACTCGTCCTTCTTCGCTGCGCGAGCATTGTTTAGCGAATAGTTTGCCATAATCTGATTGATAGTAGTTTTGTTGCACCCAACTATCAATCCGCTAAGACGCAAAAAGGGCGTGATGCCTCTTATCGCGTTTAGCACGGGGCAGCGTAGGAATTGGAACCCCGGAAAAATCTAAGAATGCACCACACCCATGGTGTGTGCATCGCCTATTGATTTTTCCAGAGGCTACAATACGAGCCACCTGTCACATATTATTTCCGTGCTTGTTATTCCAATTTGAGTTTCCTACGCTCTTGGCTAAACGCGAAATAATAGCGAATGCTTTGTTTTTACCCACAATGTCTTTGGAAAATGTCCACCTTTTTGGGAGGGGATTTGTTTTCCGAATCCAAAGGTACGGCAAATTATTGGAATAACCGTGTTTTGCGCCCGAAAAAAGTCGGGCAAACATACAGGACAACATGAGTTCAAAGGCTTTTAACAGACTTTTCTTGTGCGTTTCCCGACTGTTCATCGTCCGAAAGACGCTCGTCCATCGCCCGTTGGACGGTTGGCAGAACGGCGGTTTGCGTCGACAAAACCTTGGTTATAAGGATGTTGTCCCTATTGTCGTTTTAAAACAAAATTCCCCCGATTAATCCGTGCTTGTAATTGTTCGATAATCCATTTGTTTTAACAAGAATCACAAAAACAGTCGAACTGCTTGCGGATTGGAATTTTATTCATAACTTTGTGGTAAAGAAATAACAAAGCGTTATGGCAACATTCATTAACCCGTTTACGGACATCGGTTTCAAGATGGTGTTCGGACAGGAGGTTTCAAAGCCCCTGATAATCGATTTCCTCAACCTCCTGCTCGAAGGGCAGGAGCGGATAGAGGACATCACGTTCCTCGACAAGGA
>CAVHWJ010000264.1:0-2090 GCA_963639565.1 uncultured Prevotella sp.
ATGGAAGCCACCGACGTACCGATTGTCATCGTCTCGGCGATGCTCAACTTCGACGTGGCCTTGGCGGGCACCACGATTTCGCAGCCCGGCATGGGCTTTGCGTTGTGGGCAACCTTCGCCACGGTGCCGTTCATATATATAATGTACGCGTGACGCTTCTTCGCCTTGTTGCTGAAGCCGCCGGCCTGGTCGATGTAATAGCTTGCCTTCTTGCCCTTCACGTAACCCACGGTGTTGGGGTACATCACCTCACCGTTGATCTTCACCGTACCGGTGTACTGCGGCACCACGATACGGTCGCCCTCGCGCAGCACGATGTCCTCGTCGCCGCCCGGGTTGGCGAGAGCCTTGTCGAGTTCGATACCCACCGTATAAGAGTCCTCAATCTGGAATTTTCTCAGCCTCTCGCTCTTCGACACATCAACCTTCTGTCCCTGTCCGGTCTTCGCGGCCTCCTCTATGGCAACCTGTTCATACTGCTCCAGAGCCATGTTACGCGCCGCCTCCAGACGCTTGCGCTCGCTCTCGTTGATTTGTCTGATGAGCATCGCGCCGGCGGCATATCCGCGATCGGTCACTCCGCCAGCCGACTTGATCACGTCGCTCAGGCGCATATTGTTCTTGACGAGCGTATAGGTGCCGCTGAACATCACCTCGCCGTCCACAATCACGTTCTGCTGCTTGGTGAAGCCGGGGCTTTTGCGCACGTAAACCTCATCGAAAGGCATAAGTTCGAAACCGGGCTTGCCGTCAATCACGAAACCGTCTTTCAGCGAGAAGGTGAACGTCTGTGCCTTAATAGAGTCCGTGGTCCACGCCTTGGGGTTGTTCACGCGGCGCGCCACGTCGATCTTCACCACCGAAGCGGAGCTCTTCAGTCCGCCGGCCTGCAGAACGAAGTCCTCGAGCGTCTCGTTTGACGCGTATTTGTAGATGCCGGGGTAGTTCACCTCGCCATGGATAGTTATCGTCTGTTCCTCCATCATCTCCTGCTTTGTGGGGATGAAAATCACGTCGTTGGGCTGTATCGGCATATCAGCCACCTTGCCCGAAAGGATGCCCTCCACGTCCACTGGTATCACCTGGAGCGTGCGGTCGGCCTTCATCCTGTGCATCACGGCGCGCGCCGTGAAAGCCTCTTCCCTGAGACCCTCGGCGTGTTCGAGCAACGTGCGCACGCTGTTTATCTCGCCGCCCACCTGATACATTCCGGGGCGGAACACGGCGCCCTTGACCTCCACCATGTTGGAGTAACGCGCGAGAATGGAGTCCACGCTGATTGAGTCCTCGTCGGCCAAGTGGAAGGAGTTCATGTCGAACTCGTCCACGTTGAACACCGAATATTCCTTTCCGGTCTTCCTCACGAGGCGCACCGACTTGGTGTAGGCGTCGCCGGCGAAGCCACCGGCGTATTTCAGTATCGTGCCAACGCTCTCGTTCTTCTTCATCTCATACCACATCGGGCGTTTCACCTTTCCAGTGATGTTCACGAGGCAGTCGTAGGGACCCACCACGATAACGTCGTTGTCGGCGAGGCGCACGTTGCCCGTGAGCTTGCCGTTGAGCATATAGTCGTAGATGTCCACCACCGACACGAGGCGGTTGTTCCTGTAAACCTTGATGTTGCGCAGCGTTCCCAGGTCGTTGGTGCCGCCGGCCATATACAGGGCGTGGAACACGGTGGCGAACGCCGACAGGGTGTATGTTCCCGGTGTCTTCACCTCGCCCATCACGTTCACCATTATGGAGCGCGTCTCGCCCACCGTGAGCTTTATCTTCGAGCTGCTGTATCTCGCGCCGAGCGTGGAGCGCAGCCTTGCGTTGGCCTCGCTCACGGTAAGTCCGCTCACCTGCACCGGACCGTAGCCGTCTATCGTCACGTAGCCGTCGGGCGATACGGATGTCTCCAGCGTCTTCTGCGAAGCCCCGTAAACGTCGATATACACTGCGTCGCCGGGACCGAGCCTGTAATTCTGCGGAGTGGCGATGTTCATGTTCGGTTCAAAGGAGAGGTTCTTGTTGTTGAAGATGTTGCGCCCGAAGACTTTTCTTTTCGTCTTCTCCACCATCAGCTTGTTGAGCAGGGCGGC
>CAVHWJ010000264.1:2334-3878 GCA_963639565.1 uncultured Prevotella sp.
GACACCTGTCCCAGTCCGTCGCCCTTGGCGGCACGCTCGTATTTCTTCCTCACGCGGCGTATCTGCTCTATGTTCACGCCTTTCTGCATCAGCTTCGTCACGATTTGCGACTGCGACGTTCCCGCGTTGTGTTCTTTCACCACGAATTTCATCACCTGGTCGTCGGTCATCGACGACTGCGCCATGACACCCATCGGCACGATAACCGAGAATAGCAGTGCAATGATATATCTTTTCATGTCGTATGTATTTTTCGTTTTTCTTTTATTGTCAGAATTTCTTTCCGCTCACGATGCTGAAGAATGTCTTTACCACAATCGCCGCGTCCAACAGGAGCGACCGCCTCTTCAGGTAGTCGGTGTCCATGTGCAGCCTCACGAGCATCTTTTCCATCGTGTCGGTGTAGCCGTTGTAGAGCGTGGCCTCCGAGGTAAGCCCGGGCTTCATCTCGTAGATGAGCACATAGCTTGGGTCGCGCTGCATTATCTTGTCGATATAGTACTTGCGCTCCGGCCTGGGGCCCACGAACGACATGTCGCCCTTCAACACGTTCCACAGCTGCGGCAGTTCGTCGAGATGGTGCTCCCTCAGGAAGCGTTCCGTCTTGGTGGACTGCCCCTCGGCGCATTTCGCCACGAGCTGCGGCTCGCGCTCGGGTTCGCTCATGGTGCGGAACTTGTATATCACAAACGGCTTGCCACCGTAGCCGATGCGCTCCTGCGAGAATATCACAGGACCGTTTTTCTGTCTTTTGAGCATCACCGCTATGACCAGGCACACTGGCGACGAGAACACCATGCCCACAAGGGAGAACACTATGTCGAAAAGCCTCTTCACGGCCTTCTGCCATTTCCCCATTGCGTCATGTCTCCCTGCGAGACTGCCGGCCTCGTTGTTATCTTGTACGTTCACGATGTTTTTTACAATTATTTTTATGTTTATAACCGCATTTTTCCAGATTTATTGCAAGGCATCCGAAAATCCTTGCAAAGGTAACATATTTTATCTTAATATTAATATGGTGGCAGACAAAATGAAAGAGAGCGCGAAAAATCCTGCCGTAAAATTTTCGGCTTCGGGAACAAAGCGTTATCTTTGCACTTTGAAACGCCATTGCACGTTCATTCACGCAATGCTGCCGATACGGGGTTGACTGGATTTGACAGCGGGTTGGAATGGTACGTAAGCATGCGGAGCGCAGTCTGCCGGCTCCTTAATCCCGACGGTCAACAATTTATCTGGCGAAAACACTTACGCTCTCGCTGCCTAACCGAAGCACAGTAGGTTATCGGCTTTATTCCGTCACCAGGTGATGGAACGAGACATCGCTCAAAGGCTCTTTTTCCGAAGCTCTTTGGTCAAGCGGTGCGGTTAATTCGGGAATAGCCTTGGCGTGCCACGCCGCCGCGGTGAAATTTTAGTGGATAAGGATGCGGTTGGTGGTCCAGGTCTTGCCGCGTCTCGAAAACCGAAGGCTGGAATAAGCATGTAGAAAGCGTATGGTTTCCCTGTTTGGACGAGGGTTCGAATCCCTCCAGCTCCAC
>CAVHWJ010000265.1:0-3870 GCA_963639565.1 uncultured Prevotella sp.
TTTGTAAACACATTTAATTGTTCATAAATGTGTCTACCTATATCAGTATAAGACAAAACAAAACAAAAGTACTGGAGTACTTGAAATTCAAATGGGCGGTTTGCCGCTGAGAAAGCCGCTTAAACGAAAGTGCTGTGCCTCAGCACTTCCAACACTTTGCCCAAATGATAGGTTATGGTGTCGCCGCTGAAGGTTGCGTCAAGCACTTGCACCACGGCATTGTCCTTGCCGGAGTTATAGCCCGCACAAAGGCGCAGGACATCAAAACGCCGGAGATAACGTTTGCCGTCAGCCTCATCAACGTAGGTGTATTTGTTGAGCGTGTTCTGCTTCAACACACGATATACCGTCGTCTGTTCTCCTGCCACTATCTGCTCGAAATGTTTCTTATCAATGTTTAGCGTCAGCACCTTCAAGCCCGACAGGTTCAGCTTTGACTGTTTCCTCACGATGTGCCGCTCCAGGCATTGCTGCTCCTTGTTGTAGGAGAAATGAACGATAGTGCCGTCCATAATCTTCTGGATGATGCTGTCGATAATCTCCAGAGGAACCTGATACCATTCCGTCGCCTCGTGCATCTCGCCATTGTCGTCAGCCACCTTGAAGCGGAAATTTACCTCATGCAACACCTGATGCACCAAGTCCTCGAACTTCTGCGAGTTCATGTTCACAATCCTGTAAGTACACACTATCTCCACGGAAGCCATCAGATAGGTGGGTTCGTGCTCGGCGTTCGCCACACGTTCCTCCACGCTGTTAGTGGAGAAGCCTATCTTGTAGAGGTTCTTGATGTCTTTGATTTCCGGGTTCTCCGACATCGACCGGAGCACGTAGATGTAGCCTGTCACCCGGTCTTCCTGCGTAACATCGTTGGGATTGAAGAAACCGGCATCCGCCTCCTCTTGCGTCTCGGTCACGGCATAACCGCCCGCCACCACATTCTTGCGCAAGGTCTGGAGATAGATGTCAGACTCTGTGCCGTTCTCATAGATGCAACGCGTCCTGCCGTCGGTCATGCCGTTAGTGCTTTTCCGCCTGTCCAATATCTTTTGCAGCAGCACCATCTGCCCCTCAACGAGGAAACAGTGGCCTTCCATAAGGCTGTCCGTCTTGGAGATGCGCCTCAGCTGCCGCTTGCCGGTCTTCAGGTCGTGATGCACCTGGGCAAAGAGCGGTTCAAACTGGGCGAAGTCCTCGCAAAGTTTCCGTTGCGCCACGTGGTCGGGATTCTCCTTCTTCGCTTTCATCACGCGCTTCATATCCGCCGGGATGTCGAAGAGCTTCGCCTCGTGGGCGGAGACATCGAGCAAGGGGTCGCTGAAAATGTCTTCCAGTTCTTTGTCTATATCCATTTCTCCTGATATTATAAAAGGTGGAACTCGTCATATTGGCGCAGGCTTTCGTTCGCCTGTTTCCGCAGCGCATTGAGCGACCATGCGAGCAGTTTCTCTTGCAGTTCGCCGTCCGCCTGTGGCTCTCTTCCGTGCTCGGCAAACCATGCGTTCACATTGAGCAGCTTCTGCGCCATTCTGTCGTCGGGCGTAGGGGTCTTGGGCTTCGGTCGCACGTCTGCCAACAGGGGGTCTTCAAATATCTCCAACAGTTCTTTTGGCCATTCCATATTCTTCATTTACTTTTCCGGTTCATACTCCAGCCCCATCATTCTCCTTATCTTCAGGTTCTTGATTTTCTGGTAGGCGGCAGCCAGTTCCCTTGCCTTCGGGTCGGGGTCTTTGATGTCGGGACGCTTGCCGCCATGCCCTGCCACATACTCCTTGTAGGGACCTTTGAAGAGGACGATGGCTTGCTCCAGGCTCATGTCAAACTTCAGCTCCGCCATCGTGTCCTGTATTACTTTCAGCGTCGGGGCATCCACCTGTTTCGAGAGCACCTCGTATGCGCGCTGGAAAGGATTTATTGTGTCGATGAGGTTGATTGAGAGTTTGTCGATGTTAATCATCCTGTTTGCCAACTTGATGAGGCGGTTGCCCTCCGACTCCCTCTCTCCCTGTTTGGCGTTGAAATCCACGGGATTTCCTTTGTCGTCCACGATGTCGTTGCCCTTGATGTTGGTGTCGAGCAAGAGGCGTTGGCGCACTTCCTCCACCTCCCCGTCCGTCAGGTCGGGATATTTTTCCCTGATCACCTTGGGTATCAAGGTCCGGGTGATGGTCTCCGCCGTGGTGCTTCCGCTGATGGCCTTCACCACCAAGTCGTCTTGCAGTACGCTCGCCTTCAGGTCGTCGAGCTGTTCCTTCACGATGAGCCTTGTCTTGGCGCTCGACAATGGTTTCAGTCCCTCCACCACAAGGGTTCGGGCATCCCACCGGCCCGACTTGTCGTCGTCCGCATCCTTCACGGTCTTGAAATGCCAGCTGGGAGCCATGACCTGTTCCATAAGGAGCGAGGCGGTTATGGCTTTCAGAAAGTCGTTTACCGCCACCTTCACGTCGGGCTGGTCGGCATCGGGCATTCCTAATCATGTTCACGAACTTCGCCGTGGACTTGCCCTCGCAGTCCCGGGTGCAGCGGCCGATAATCTGCACCACCTCGGTGAGCGAACCGCGCACGCCGATAGTCAGACACACCTCGCACCACGGCCAGTCGAAGCCCTCCTTGGCGGTGCCCAGGGCGATGATTATGTCGATGTCGTCGCGGCTCTTCATGCCCTGCAAGTAGCCCTGCACCAGGTTGCGTGTCTCGGCATGGTCTTCCACGAGGTCGGCTACTTTCAAGAGCCGTCCGTCTTGGGTTCTAACATAGTATATGCCGCCGTTGTTGTAGTCGCGGCTCTCCACCTTGCCGATCACCTTGATGATTTCATCCACTTCGGTGTATTTGCTCAGTCCGGTATGTGCGCGCGAGTTCACGCTGGGGATGTGGATGATTGTCTTCTTGGTCGTGTCTAGCACCTCGGCGATGTGGTCGAGGTAACTGCCGCGGTAGAAATGGTAGCCCAGCACGAGGTTTTTTAGATAGCGGTAGCCGTTGAGCTGCTGATAATAGGTGTAGGTTACGGGGTGGAACCGTGCCTCGTCCTCGGCGCGCAGCACAGGCACGCCGTCGCCGCGGAAATAGCTGCCGGTCATGGCAATGATGTGTCCAGTGGAGTGGTTCATCACGCGGCGCACTATGTCGCCCAGTCCGCTGTTCGCGTCGGCACTGGTATGGTGAAACTCGTCTATCGCCAGAAGGCAGCCGTTGAACTCCTCGTCGCTGATTTCCTTCATGCCGTTGCGCAGGGTGGCATGGGCGCATACGAGTATCTTGCTTTTGTCTTGGCGGAAGAACTCCACAAACAACTCCGCCTTGCCCTTCTCACTTGCAGCCTCGTTTTTAGCGTCGCAGAGATTATAGCATGGCGACACCTTCCAGTCGGCGAAGAAGCCGTGCTTAATCAGGTCGGTGTTTTTAAATGACTTGCCTATGCTCTTTTCCGGCACTGCCACCACCACTTTCTTTATGCCTTGGTTCACGAGCTTGTCTAAAGCGATGAACATCAATGCCCGGCTCTTGCCGGATGCCGGCGGGGCTTTTATCAGCAGGAAGCGTTTGTTGCGCGCCTCGTATGCCTTGGCTTGCATCTCTCTCATCCCGAGGGCGTCGGTGCTGCTCGAAGCACCGGTCTGCTGATATTTTATATCAACTATGTTGTCGTTTAGGTTGTTCATAGATTGTCTTGCTTTTGATAGGTTATCATTTCTTGTCAGCCGTCATTTTCTCGTAGAGTTTGAATAGACATTCCAGGCGGGCCTCGTCATTGGCGAAAGGAGCACCGGGATAGCAGCTCTCCACGATGCGGTCGAGCTTTTCGTGCGCCGCGCGCAAGTCGTCCGGCATCTTGTCGGGGTCGTAATTGTCGGCAGGCGT
>CAVHWJ010000266.1:0-3847 GCA_963639565.1 uncultured Prevotella sp.
ATGCCCTTCGCCGTGTGGAAACACCAGCTGCCCGAAGAATTCCGCTGACGCATGAAGTTGGGAGACCTGTTCTATTTCCACAGGAACGACAGAATCGTCGTGTGCTTCCTCGTCGTCATGGCTGCCGTGGCGGCGGTGGCGGTGTGCCTTCTCGGCAACGGCGGCTCAGACGAAAAAAACAGCAAAGATGCTCTCCTTGGCGTTGATGGCAACGGCAGGGAGGGTGTCTTGGCTTCCGGCGGAACGGAGGACGGCGACGAGTTGGCGGAAAGGAAAGCCGCTGAACTCTTCCCCTTCGACCCCAACACCGCCGACAGCGCGGCGTTCCAAAGTCTCGGTCTGCCGCGGTGGATGGTGCGTAACATCTACCGCTACCGCGCCTCCGGCGGCGTGTTCAGCAGGAAAGAGGACTTCGCCCGCGTCTACGGCCTCACCAAGAAACAATACGAAACCCTCGCGCCCTATATCCGCATCAGCGACGACTACCGCGCCGCGGCGGAGTTCTACGCCTCGCAGCCGGGTGATTACGCCCATGGCGAAAGCCGCCGCCGGCAGGACTACGTGCCGCGCGACACCGCGCTTTACCCCGTGAAGCTGAAGCCCGGCGAACATGTCAGCGTGAACACTGCCGACACCACGCAGCTGAAGAAGGTGCCGGGCATCGGCAGCGGTTATTCCCTCGCCATAGTGCGGCGCAGGGAGCGGCTCGGCGGTTTCGTCACCAAGGCGCAGTTGGCGGAAATCCCCGGTCTGCCGCCCGAAGCCCTGCCGTATCTCTCGGTGGACGGCGGCGCCGTCAGCAAGCTCAACCTCAACAAGCTTACCTACTCCCAGCTCCGCCGCCACCCCTACATCAACCACTACCAGGCCCGCGACATTGTGGACTGCCGCCGTCTGCGCGGTCCGCTGAAATCCCTCGCCGACCTCCGTCTCCTCAAATCCTTCACCCCCGACGACATCGAGCGTCTCAAGCCGTATGTGGAGTTTTGACTTGGGGCTGACAGGACATCTCGGACAACTTGGACGAATCGGACTTACCTGACCCACTATGAAACACAAAATAAATTTATGAAAATTCATGGTAAATTAATGGAAATTCGTGTCGAAAGAAATATTTTTTGAACATAAATTCTCACGAATTAACCATGAATTTTCATAAATTAGGTTTACGGACTAACAGAAGCCAGAACATACTGTCGTGTTCTTTCTGTGTGCAAACTTTGTTAAATATCCCCTCTTTATTGTTTTTTCATTCATCGAGTGTCACAAAAAAACACTATTTTTGTGACAAAATAAACGTGGGTATGAACAGTACGGCTCATAAAATAGAGAGTTCGATAGAGAATTTGGGCAGGGGAAACATCTTCTTTGCAGACGATTTCGTGAGCATGGGGTCTGCTGAAAACATACGGCAGACATTGCTCCGCTGCGCCAAGAGAGACAAGATTATCCGTGTGGCAAAAGGCATATATTGCTATCCGCAGATAGATGAAAAGCTCGGTCTCGGCATCCTATATCCCTCTTACGACCAGATAGCCAACGCCATAGCGGAGAGGGCGCACGCCAGAATTATCCCGACGGGGGATTACGCCCTTAACGTGCTGGGGCTGTCCACGCAGGTGCCGATGAACTTTGTGTATCTGACCGACGGCAGTCCGCGCAGGGTGGAGCTTGACGGCGGAAAGGGCATCACATTCAAAAAGACCGCCCCGAAGAACCTCGCCTTTAAGAGCCGCGTGGCGATGCTCGTCACGTCTGCGCTGAAATCAATCAAACAGGAGAACGTGACGCCGGAGCAGATAGCGCATATAGGACAGTTGCTGAAAAAGGAGGACAAAGATTCCGTGTTGGCAGACCTTGCTCTTATGCCTGTGTGGATAAGAAAAATAGTTTCAAAGGCGTATGAATAATTATTTCCTGCTCCCGAAAGAGGACAAGCAGAGGGTGTTGCAACAGGCTTCGGCGCGGTTGGGACTGCCGCCGCAGGCCATAGAGAAAGACCTGTGGGTGACGACAACGCTGCAGATTGTGTTCACACTGCCATTCGCCGACAAAATCATCTTCAAGGGCGGCACGTCTTTGAGCAAGGTGTGGCATCAGATAGAACGTTTTTCCGAGGATATAGACTTGGCGGTGGACCGTTGCCTGTTCGGTATGGAGGGCGACTTGACCAAGAAGCAGATAAAGAAACTGCGGAAGGCTTCCTCCCTGTTTGTAAAGGACGTATTTTGTCCGGCCTTGCAGGAAGGCTTTGACAAATACGGTCTTTCTTCGCTGTGCTCGATAGAACCGCAGCCGGACGGGGAGGGCGACAACACCTATCCGGAGCCGAGAAAGATTTTCGTGAAGTACCAAAGCGCGTGGGACGAACCGATGGAATACCTGTCTTCGTCGGTCATGCTGGAGATAGGGGCGAGGTCGTTGCTTGAACCTAACGAGCAGACCCATATCCGGAGTATGGCGGAAGAACTGTTCCCCACTATTCAGACTACGCTTGCCGACAGTCCTGTGGCAACGGCATTGGCAAGCAAGACTTTCCTCGAAAAGGCGTTCCTCCTGCATGAACTGTTCTCCGTGGAAGGTCGCGGCGGCATTGCGGAACGCAAGTCAAGGCATCTTTATGACTTGTCGAGGATGATGGACAAAGACTTTGCGTTGGAAGCAGTCGGCGACGATGAGTTGTGGGAGTCAATCCGTCATCACCGGGAGATATTCACGAGTGTACGTGGTATGGACTATACCCCGGACGTGAGGAATCGGATAGTGCTTGTTCCCCGAAAGGAGATACGCGACGCATGGGAACAGGACTACAAAAGCATGTGCTCCTCAATGATATTCGGCGCGAAGCCGACTTTCAAGGAACTGTTGGAGAAAATGGCGGAGCTTGAAAGGCGGTTCCGTGAGAGGTAGGGCGAAACTTTAGACTGTTGGCTTTCGTGTATGTTGCGGAATTTTCCTACCTTTGTATGAAATAACAAGCAGATATGACTCGTGCAAGCAACAACCAAGGCAGGGCGTTTGAATTCGCGTGCCTGAACATTTTGTGTGAGGCGGTTTCGGAGATGCGTCTGGTGATGCACAGACGTTTGGCGAAATCCCTCGATTTTGGCAAGAAATGGTATGGAGTGCCTTGCTCGCAGGAGTATTGGGATGAAGTGAAACCTGTTTTTGAGTTTCTTGAGGCGGAAAAAGACAAAGGTGTATTGTTCTGTGACTTGCAGTCAAAAGAAAACCAAGTGTATGTACCCTTTCTGAACGCATTTATAAGGGAATTTACCAAACAGGTTTTGGCTAACAGGGATGTACCCAAGGTGATGGTCAAATATCTGCTGGGCAAATATGATTGCCGTAAAGTCAGTGCTAATTCCAAGTGGCAGGGCGCGACCCAATCGTTCGACATTTTCAGTGTGCCAGGCAATCAACGTGAACTAATCATGCTGCCGTCAGCCAAGTTCCCCGACACCTTGTTGTACATCGGTCTTGACCCTAACAGCAGTAATTCTGTTGTGATGTGCTTTGACAACGGTTGGCAGTTCTCTTTCAGCGTCCGCGAGACAGATTATGCCGTAGAGTTTTCGTTGAAGGTTGAAGGGATGCCGCCTGTGTGGTTGTGATTTGTTGCCTGGACTAACAGGACAACTCGGACAACTTGGACGAATCGGACACACCTGACCCACTGTGACAAAATAAATTTATGAAAATTCATGGTTAATTTATGGAAATTCGTGTCGAAAGAAATATTTTTTTTGAACATAAATTCTCACGAATTAACCATGAATTTTCATAAATTATTACCCCAGTTCGGGATAACATGCCATACCTGAAAGATATCTTTGCATTTACAAAT
>CAVHWJ010000267.1:0-3838 GCA_963639565.1 uncultured Prevotella sp.
GAGGGCAGTCTCGACCCGCCGTCGGTGGTGGCGCAGTGGAGCAATTCCTCCACCTACCCCAAAGTGATTGACATCAATTTCAGCGACACCTCATGGCCCGACACGTGGAAGGGCGAGACGGGCGTGGACTGTCCCGAATACTCCTCGGGTGGCTACGTGAACGCCGTGCTGAAGGTGAACGCCAACGGCGGCGACGCGGTGAAATACCCCGTGCTGTTCCACAACTGCACCTTCGCCAACCGCAATTCCTACGGCGGCTACGCGGGGGCCACGGCGGCGTTCTGCCGGCAGTTCTACTTAGGGCAGAACAGGACCGGCAACAGCGCGTCGAACTACAACGACTGGAGCGTTGCTGGGCATACCCTGCACCTCGAGGACAACATCACCTACGACGCGTCGGGCAACCCCACCTACGGCGAGGCCGGCTTCGTGCAGATGTGCCGCGATGCAGCCACCACCGACGATGCCGGCAACAAGGTTTCGATGCACGGCTGGGTGGAGATTGACCATATCCCATACGTGGACCGCGTGCAGTGGTCATGGTCGTCCACCTCGTGGGGGCGCGGCATAAAGTGCGACTACAAAGTGGGCGACGGCGAGTGGAAGCCCCTCGCGTGGATGGGTTCAGAGAAGCACAAGATAGGCTGGACTGTGTTCTCCGACCAGGGCTATTTCATGGAAAACGAAATCAACGCCTCCGACGTGTCCCTGCGCTGGAGGGTGTGGGACGGCGAGGACTCCAAGAACCCGGTGCAGGTGGGCGAGGACGGCAAATGCCCCTTCACCACAGCCCTCAACCCCTACGCCCAGATGCAGGCTCCGCGTCTGCACAAGATACAGGTGTTCGGCAACGAGATAACCGCCGAACAGGCGCAGTATGCCACCGACAACCCGGTGGGCGACGTGGGGACTATCACCGACATTGACAGCGGCGGCGGCAAGACCGACGAGACCGCCACGCCCGACGCCAACGCCCCCGTGGTGACTTCCACCGTGGCGCAGGACGGCACAGGCGACTTCTCAAAGATACAGGACGCCATCAACGCCGTGCCTGAGGGCGCGAGGGGCATCATATACATCCGTCCGGGCGTTTACGACGAGAACATCTACGCCGGGACGAAGGCCAACCGCAACAAGTTCATTTCGCTCATCGGCGAGGACAGGGAGACGACCATCCTCACCTCAAGCGTGAGCCGCGGCAAGGGCAACGAAAGCAACGACTATGCCGACTGCGCCGCCCTCAACGTGTTCACGAGCCGTTTCTACGCCGAGAACATCACCGTGCGCAACACCAGCGGCAACGTGGGACAGGCGGAGGCTCTCTACACCAACGGCGACGCGCATATCTTCAAGAACTGCCGCCTGAGCGGTTATCAGGACACCTACAAGGCCAACACCGGGGCGCGCGGCTACTTTACGGGGTGCCTCGTTGAGGGCGCGGTGGATTTCGTCTACGACGGCGGCATGGAGTGGTTCGACGACTGCACCATCAACCTCGTGAAGGGCAACGGACACATCACCGCCCCTGCCGAGAGCGGCATGCCGATGACAAAGGTGATGTACCCCGAACTCAGCGCGGACAAGTTCTATCCAGGACTCTTCTTCCGCAACTGCACCGTGACAGCCGCCGACGGCGTGGCTGACGGGGCTTACGACCTTGGCCGTCCGTGGAAGGAGGGCTGCGGCTCTATGTTCATCCAGTGCAAGTTGCCCAAGGCAATATCCGCAGCCGGCTGGGCAGCCTGGGGCGGAACGGAGAACAAGTGCTCGCTCTACGAATACAAGAACACCGACGCCGACGGCAAACTCATCGACACCTCAAAGCGTGCGTCGTTCTCGCACCAGGCTTCCGACGCCGAGGTGGCTGCATACATGAACCCCGAGTTCATGTTCGGCAAATACTCAAAAGTGCCTTTCGACTACGAGAAGATACTCCGCGGCGCCATCGCGCCCGTGAATTTCATCATCACCCCCAACGAGATTTCGTGGGAGAGCGACGACAACGCCGCCGCATATATTATATATAAGGATGGCGCGTTCCTGAAATTCACCACCGAGAACACTCTCGCCAAGACTGCCGGCGACGAGTCGAAATACAGCGTGGCTTCCGTTTCCAAGCAGGGCGTGGTGTCAAAGGCGGTTCTCGCCGAAGACGCTATCCGCTTGCCGGCGTTCCCCACTGCCGAGGGCTTCGGCAAATACACCACCGGCGGCCGCGGCGGAAAGGTGGTGAAGGTCACTTCGCTCGCCGACGACGGCACGGAGGGCACCCTGCGCTGGGCGTTCTCGCAATATCCCGGCGAACCGATAACGATTGTCTTCACCGTGAGCGGCGACATCAGGCTGCAAAGCGAACTGCGCATGAAGCGCGCCGACTGGACGCTGGCCGGGCAGTCGGCCCCGGGCGAGGGCATACAGATTACCCACAACAAGATCAACTTAGGAGGGTCGCAGAACTTCATTGTGCGCAACATCCGCTTCCGCGCCGGACAGTTAGACCCGAGCGGCAACAAGATTGAAGACCAGGCCCTGGGCGCGGAGAATTGCAGCAATTTCATCTTCGACCACTGCTCTTTCGGATGGTCAATGGAGGAGAACATCAACACGCAGGACAGCCATTTCCTCACCGTGCAGAACAGCATCGTGCATGAGGGTCTCTACAACGCCGGACACAAGAAGGGCGTGAGGGGCTACGGCACACAGTGGGGCGGTTCGCCGGCGACATACTACCGCAACCTGCTCGCCGACAACCAGTCGCGCTCGCCGCGCATCAACGGCGCGAGGGGCGAGGACTATGTGGTGTTCCTTGAATACATCAACAACGTGAACTACAACTTCGGCGGCAACGGCGGCTGCTACGGCGGCGAGAACACCGCCGACATCACGTCGTACAACGGCTTGAACTCCGCCCACGAGTGCAACTTCATGGGCAACTACTACAAGCCGGGACCCGCGTCGAACAAGAACAGCGTGGTGCTGGTGAACTCCAGCTATGCCCGCACCGGGGCCACCTCGTGGGGTCCCGCCAAGTGGTATGTCAGCGGCAACGTGGTTGAGGGCGACGCGGCGCGCACCGCCGACAACTGGAAGGCGATGACGGCTGAGACGTATTCGCTCGCCGAGATAAAGGCCGACGAGCGCATCGTGCCTACGCTCAACTACTACAAGTATTCAAAGGCCGGCAACGTGGGTACTTACGACCCCGACAACTACATGATCTACGACGTGGAGAGCGGCGAAGAGGCTTACAAGACGGTGCTCGCCAACGCCGGGACGGTGAACCGCGACGCCATTGAGAGGCGCATCGTGGAGGAGGCCACCACCGGCGTGAACAAATACGGCGGCAGCACCAAGGGCAAGACGAGCGGCATCATCGACACCGAGAACGACTGCGAGGGCTTTATCTCCTACTCCACCGACTACACCGTGCCTACCGACACCGACGGCGACGGCATCCCCGACGAGTGGGAGACGAAACACGGCCTCAACCCTGCCGTGGCTGACCAGAACCTCGTGAACGACCTTGGCTACACGGCTCTCGAGGTTTACCTGAACAGTCTGATGGGCGAACAACTCAACGACAATTTCCACGTGAGCGGCATCGCCCTGGCGCAGAACGCCCCTAACGTGTCATACGACAGGGCTTCGGCAACGCTCCGCGTGAGCGGCAACGCCATGGGCGCACTCCTGAAGGTGTATTCCACCGCCGGACGGCTGCTCTCGTCAAGGCAGATAACGTCCACGGCGACAAGCCTTGCCGACGTGAAGGAAACGGTGTTTATCATCAGGATTGACGGAGAGAAGACCGCGCCGAGGGTGATGAAGATAAGGAAATAAA
>CAVHWJ010000268.1:0-3835 GCA_963639565.1 uncultured Prevotella sp.
TTTCGTAAACGGTATGCGCGGAATAGAGAATTTCAAGGCACTCAGTTGATGAACTGAAAGCCCTCGGATATTTTAGGATGCCGTTTCAACAGTGTCAGGCTTGACATGTTTGAAACGGCATCTTTAGATTGTGTCTCACAATGATGCGCTTTTTAATTGTAAATGCTTCTTTGTTGGGGCTATATCCTAAAAACTTGAACTATATGCCACGATACATTTGGGATATTCCGCTTTTATCTCATTGAAATCAACAAGGTGAACCTCAAAGACTTTCTTCAACGACTGTATCACGTGCCACATGAGAACTGGCGGTACGGCATTTCCAATCGCCCTGTATTGACGGATTTGTGAAACGGAATCGAGTTTGAACGTGTCGGGGAACGACTGTATGCGTGCTGCTTCCCGTGTCGAGAAACGCCTGTATCTTTCGCCTACCATAAAAACCGGGTCAGTACTGTTCAGACTGACCTTAGCCAAATGCGCGCTAACAGTATTGCAAGGTTCGTCAAGGGACATAGCACGTCCCTTGTTCATCTTTTCGCGCACCGCCATCATTCCTGCAACAGCCCTTTCGCTGAAGAACAATCCTTCGTTACGGTTGGCTTCTTCCATAATAACGTTACCAAGAACTTTGCGCTCTGATGTTTTTACTTTGGCAGGGTATTTGAATTTAGCCATGTCTTCTTCATCCCTAAACCCTACGATTATAACCCTTTCGCGCTTTTGTGGAACACCATATTCAGAAGCGTTTAACAGCTTGTACACCACTTTATATCCTGCGTTCTCAAACTCTTTTATTATCATCGGAAACGCCTGACCCTTGTTTGCCGACAACAAGCCTTTGACGTTCTCAGCTATGAAGAAGCGCGGCTGACGTTCTTTTAGGATTTTCACCATTTCAAAGAACAGCATCCCCCTTTCGTCCTTATAACCGAGCCGGGGCGGATTTTGGGCAGAGATAGAAAATGACTGACAGGGGAAACCGCCAATCAGCATATCGAATTCCGGCATCTTGTCGATTTCAATCTGGCGGACATCCTTGACGATACATTTATGGGAGAAATTCTCATTGTAAATTTTGGTGCAGTATTCGTCATTATCAACAGAATACACTATGTCGAACGGATTTTCAGCATACTCTTTGCCGAGATATGAAAATCCGCCCACAACACCTAAGTCCATTCCACCGCATCCGCAAAAAAGAGATGCAACTTTTATTCTTTCCATGTCAGCAATTCTGTCGGTTTAAACAATTCAGTAGAGAATGATATTTCCATGCCATTGCGTGGTTCTGCCTCTATTTGGTCGGTCTTGTACAATGACACGGGATTTCTAAGTACATACAGTGTCTTGTCCTGTTCACTAAGCATCAAGCGATAAATGCAATAATGCTCTTTTATCGTTCCTGCGACACGCCATTCATTCGGAGACATGTGAAACCCGTACATTTGGATTTTCTTCTTACTGATTGTAGTCTTCACTTCAATGTATCTGTGGTCTTCCGTTCCGTCCGCTTCATAGCTGTCGATGTCAAATCCGGGATGATAGGAGGGGCTGTCTACGATTTGAACAAGCCGTACGAAATCTTCATAACCGTTAATCTTCAGGCGCATTTTCTCATGTCCGCAAATCATGGCTTCACCCAAATTTCCTACATCTTTCATGGTCTTTTCATCTGACGTGACAATTTCTTTGATACGGTCGTCGAATACGACATCTATCACTTCCGACTGCTTAAACACGGTTTGTATGTCGGTCTTGAACAAGTCCGGTTTCATTGAATTGTTCACATACTCAAACCATTCCGGCTCAATCTTAGCCAGTTCCGTGGTTTCTATGTTTCGCTTGCCATAAAAAGAATCATATCCGTTAAACCACGTCTTGTCATCTTTGAACGTTTGGATTGCTGCGGTTTCATTGCCTTTGAGATAATAATATCCGTTTCGCGTTATCAGCAGATTCGCAATCTCCATATAGTCCAAAATATCCTTGGCATAGCGTGTGGCATCCCCCTTTGTCCGCGGAGTTCCTTTCAGGGATTGTATGTTTTTATCCTTCGGGTTGTAATATTTCAGCTTGTTCTTTCTGTTGTCCAAGATTGTCTGCGCAATTTCATCTGCCGAAACATTATCGCTTGTTACCCGGATGTCGTTGAATATGCAATACGTAGCCTCCTCGGCGGACATCGACATTTCTTTCGTGCTGTCTTGATCGCTAAGGATTGCGTTACCTGCCAACAGCACTTGAATGATGGTGCGAACAGGCTTGAACCTAATTTTCTTATGGATTAAATCCTTGACATCCACAGGCTTCATGTGACCGCCGGGGAACTGGAACGAATACAGGAAAAGACGCAGGAACTGTGTCAAGTCTTGGTTCTCATGCAGGAAAAGAGCCATCTGCGACGTTTCCGTAATGTCGGCGTCTTTATCCTCTTTGTAGAACCCGAAAAGAGCAGGTATTTCCGTGCGCCAGTTGTCGAGGGTCTTTCTTGTCATGTCGATGTTGCCCGGGAACATCTTTATCGCTTTGAGATACCGCTGGTTATATTCAGAGCATGAGCATTTGGGGATTCGGCAACATTCGTTGGCCATGTAAAGCAACACGTTTTCGATGTTGCTTTTGAAGCGTGGTCTCACGAAATGGATCCGAAACCAGTATTTATCGGGTATCTTATAGTAAGCTATTTTTCTTGCCATAACTGTTTCTTTAGATGTTCTGCTATCGCCTGTGCCATAATCGGCGGAACGGCATTGCCGACCTGTTTGTATTGGCTTGTTTTGCTGCAAAGGAAAACGAAATCATCCGGAAATGACTGAATCCTTGCGCTTTCCCGAACTGTCGGGACCCTGTTCCATTTGTAGTGGAAATGATGCCTGTGTCCCGTGTCAATCGTTATGCTTGGCTTTTGGCTGTTCAGGCGGGTCCACGCTATGTGAACCTTTCGGGTTTCCTGCAAGTCCTTTGGTAAGTCCTTATAGTTTCCGCCGTCTGGAACCATGGCGATTATGCGCTTTGTCTGTTCGTTATGCAATGTGATGTCGTGATTCCAAACCTCATCACTGTCTTTTCTCATCAGTCGTTGATAATCGCAACTGGGTAGTATGGGATATGGAGTTCCGTCTCCAATGGACTCTTCTGTCAAATCGCCAATAGCCTCTTCGGTAGTGACCTTATGCTCTACCGTGGGAATATTAAAGTCGAAAACGCCATTGCGCAAACCGACAAACACTGCACGACGGCGGTTTTGAGGAACGCCGTAGTCGGAAGCAAGCAGCACCCTTGTTTCGACATTATACCCCAGTTTTTGGAAATCGTTTAGTATGGATTGTTTCACCATTCCCTCGCCAATGGACAGTATATTCGGCACGTTCTCCATGACAAAAGCACGAGGTTTGAAATATTCCACCATACGTACAAAGCCCTTATACAGCTTGTTCCTTTCATCATCAACAATACGCTTGCCGGCAACGGAAAATCCCTGACATGGCGGACCTCCGATAATGACATCCACGGATTTGTCTCCTATTATTTCTTTGACCTCGCTTCCGGTCAGAACAGACATATCCGCACACAAGGTCTTACTGTGTTTATGGTTATGTGCATAGGTTTTTAGAGCGTCTTTCCATATATCTACGCCTAAAAGAATATCATATCCTGCCTTCTCAAAACCAAGAGAAAGTCCGCCGCAACCACAAAATAAGTCAAGAACGTTGATTGTTCTATTCAGTTTCATGACATCTACTTTTGTTAGATTGCAAAGGTAGGGATTTTCCGCTGAATTTCGTATATCTTACGGTAATCTTATTTCAGAACGGCACGGCTCTTCATTTAA
>CAVHWJ010000269.1:0-3809 GCA_963639565.1 uncultured Prevotella sp.
AAAAAAGAGTGCGGCCAATTGACCGCACTCAACCAACACAAAAACTAAACTAGACTTAATTAAACATTTCGGGACTTTCACAAGCCCCCTCATGTCGTTTGCAAAAGTACATTATTTGTTTCAAAGTAACACTCTTTTTCGTGTTATTTTATTTTCTTTTTTGTTAATGACATTTAATTTGTTGCTTTTCCCAACAAAATATTGTCTAAAATCGTCATTGCCGCCATGGATTCCACGATTGGAACGGCTCTCGGCAACACGCAGGGGTCGTGTCTGCCCTGTGCCTCGAAGGTCGTTTCCGTGCCGTTGATGTCCACGGTCTCCTGTGTTTTCAGGATTGTCGGCACAGGCTTGAACGCCACGCGGAAATAGATGTCGCTGCCGTTGCTTATGCCGCCCTGTATTCCTCCGCTGTTGTTGGTGCGCGTCTTGATTGTGCCGTTGTCGTTGCAGAACACGTCGTTCGCCTCGCTCCCCCTCATCGCTGCTCCGCTGAAGCCAGCCCCGAACTCTATGCCCTTGGCGGCGTTGATGCTCAGCATGGCGTAGCCGAGCGCGGCGTGCAGCTTGCCGAATTCTGGTTCGCCGACCCCTGCCGGACAACCTTTTATCACGCACGTTATCGTACCGCCGATGGTGTCGCCCTGCAGCTTCGTCCGCAATATGAGCTTTTCCATTTCTTCGGCTTTCTGCGCGTCGGGACACCTAACTATGTTGCTTTCAATCAGCGTGGGGTCGTATTGCGTGTAGTCGTTTTCCAACGCGATGTCGCCCACTTGCGACGTGTAGGCGTAAACGGTCACGCCGTATTTCCTCAGCGCGAGTTTCGCTATGGCTCCCCCCACGCAGCGGCTTATGGTGATGCGGGCGGAAGACCGTCCCCCTCCGCGGTGGTCCCTGACGCCGTATTTGCTGTAATAGGCGAAGTCGGCGTGTGACGGGCGGAATACGTCGCGCAGGTTGTCGTAGTCGGACGAATGGTGGTTCTTGTTTTTCACCGTGAAGCCGATGGGGCAACCTGTGGACACCCCCTCGAAGATTCCGCTCAGGAACTCCACCTCGTCCTGCTCGTCGCGGCTCGTCGTGATGTGGCTCTGTCCGGGCTTGCGCCTGTTCAGCTCGCTCTGCACGAACTGCCTGTCGATTTCAATGCCCGGGGACAGTCCGTCGATTACTCCGCCGATTGCCGTGCCGTGGCTCTCGCCGAATGTGGTGAGGGTGAATATGTTTCCGAATGTGTTCCGCATACTGATGTTTTATTTTGTCAGTGGCAGTGTCCGCAACCGCCCTCGCAGCCGCCTTCACATCCGCCGTCGTGTCCTCCGCAACCGCCGCAGTTTCCTCCGCAGCCGCCGCTCATCTGGTTGATCAGGTTTTGTATCTCTTCGTTAGTGGCCTCTCTTGACTCCAGGATGCTGCCCGTGAAGTGCAGTCCCTTGCCGGCGAGCGGATGGTTGAGGTCCACCTTCACCTTGTCGCTGCCCACTTCGAGCACCTTTGCCGGAAACCGCTGTCCGTTCTCGTTCTGCAGGGGGATGATGGCGTCCACGAATACGTGTTCCTCGTCAAGTTTCCCGTCGATGCAGAACATTTCGCGGTCGAGACTGAGCACCCGCTCCTCTTCGTGTTCGCCGTAAGCCTGTTCCTTTGTCAGCGTGAAGTCAAACTCCTCGCCCTTTTGCATTTCCGCCACTTTTGCCTCGAAATCGTCGAGCGCGAGTCCCATACCGCTTATAAACACGAAGGGGCGTTCTGCCGGAGCTTCTTCTGTCATGCTTTCTGTGCCGTTTTCTGTGGTGTATAACTTGTATGCCACAGCGATGAACTTGTTTGTTTTCTTTTCCATTATATATGATTCTCTTTGTCAAGTGGCGTATTCTGATTTCGTAATTCTTCATCGGATTTCTCGTCATGTCCGCCCATTTTACATTTTCGGCAAAGGTACAACATTTATTCCGTCTCCACAAACTTTGACCGTGAGAGCGGATGATTGTCGTTGCCATGCAAATCGCCAATGGCGTTTAAACGTTGGTTTCCCTTTTTCTTTATATATAGGTATACCGTTTACAATATGACATTTCAAAGCGGTTACGGGGAGAATAATGTAAGCGGCGTTATCTTGATTTATGTCAAAATAAAACACTGTTATCGCAAACAGGAGAACAAAAGTCTTGCCCGGTGTTGCGGTTCGCCATAACTTTGCAGCGTGAAAAGAACAAAAAGGCTGACGGAAACGGAAGCCGGCGGTTCTATAACGAGTGATAACAAAATATAGTTATTTAAGGTAAAAGATAAAAGGATAACCGGTCAGAGGAAATTCGCGAGAACGTAACCGAGACCATTAATTATTAATTTAAAGATTAAGGATTATGAAAAGATTGTTTTTAACTGTTATGGCCGTGCTCAGTATGACCGTGACATTTGCGGAGAACGAAGAGTTGAACACTGTCAGCAACGCTAACGCCTACAAGATGACCGTGAACTACGGCAAACTGGCTGACGCGCTCGGATTGTCGCTCGACCAGCAGGAGGCCGTACAGGACATTCACTCAGAATTCTGTGCCGACATGTACAATGCCGGAAACGCTAACGAAGACGAGCGCAAGGGTCTCGTGAAAAAGGCCCTCGACAAGGACTTGAAGCACATGCGTTCGGTGCTCTCAGACAATCAGTACCGCACATACCTGATGCTGCTCAACACCACGATTGTCAACCACGGTTTGAACAAGTAAACTCATTTTTTTTGATAGCCACAATGGGGGTGTCGGGGAACTTTTCCCGCGGCACCCCCATTTTGCGTTCCTCCCGTTTGGGAGTTCCTCGTTTTCCTGTTACCTTTGCATTGGCGCGCCGCCGAATGCCGCGTGCCCCTCATAAACCGCAAACCGATAATGTGTTATGGATAAATGTAAAGGACTCAGTAATATCGTTTCTCTCCTCGCGCTTCTCGTTTTCAGCGTGAACCTTGCCGCGCAGGACTTCCGCAAGATGTCGCCCCTTGTGCGGCGCGCGGCGATAGACACTAAATCATGCCGCACTGGCGGCAGGTCGCTCGCTTCGCCCCATAATCAGGGGAGCGTCTGCGCGTTCGTGAGGGTGAATGGGGAACCGGAAGAGGTGTTTGCCGGAACCGGATGCCGCCGCCTTGCGTCATTCGGCGACATCCATATCGTGGACATTCCCCTTGGCAGCCTTGCCGCGCTCTCTGCTGAAAGGCCGGTGGAGCGCATCGAGGCCGGCGGCGTATGTTCGCTCTGCCTCGATACAACGGCGGTGGTGGTGGATGCCGTGGACGCTTTCCGCGGCACGGGACTCTCTCACGGCTTCGACGGCAGCGGCGTGGTGATGGGCGTGATGGACGTGGGCTTCGACCTCACTCACCCCAATTTCCGTTCTTCCGCGGGTGACTTGCGCATCAGCAGATTTTGGGACCAGCTCTCGCCCGA
This sequence comes from uncultured Prevotella sp., assembly GCA_963639565.1. GTDB lineage: Bacteria > Bacteroidota > Bacteroidia > Bacteroidales > Bacteroidaceae > Prevotella. The sequence goes on from CAVHWJ010000269.1 coordinate 3,447, forward strand.
CAGCCTCGGCAGCTCCCTGTATGTGGGCGCGGACTACCGCACGCCGGCCGGCATACTTTCCTACGCCCACTCCCGCGACGGCTTGATCGAGACCCACGGCACGCACACCTTGGGCATAGCCTCAGGCACGGGCTTCGACACACCGTATCGGGGCATGGCTCCCGCCGCCGACATCTGTCTGGTGAGCAACGCCGTGGACACCGACGTGCCGCTGATTCCCGAAGGCCTGCTCTACAAATACACCACCGCCACCGACGCGCTCGGCTTCAAGTATATCTTCGACTATGCCAGTGAGGTGGGCAAGCCCTGCGTAATCTCTTTCAGCGAGGGAAGCCATGAGGGCATCGACGGCGAACAGCGGCT
>CAVHWJ010000270.1:0-3800 GCA_963639565.1 uncultured Prevotella sp.
CCGAAACCGCGAAATACTTGATTAATATCAATTCCAACTGTGAAAAAGGGTGAATTTTATTTCAATCCGTTTAATTCGCGTCGGTTTGCCTTACAGTCGGTAAAAGAACCGCGGTGTTTTGTTGGATAACTGTAAGAATGGCGAAACAGGGCTAAACTCTTTCATCCGACATATAAATCCCAAGCCGACAGTTGACCCGGGATTATTCAGAATGTCAGTATTGTGGCAAAATGGACTCTTCCAACAGAAAAGGAATGACACCTACATACATTATGCCATCGTCATCCGTCCATAATTTGGAATTGCCATCAAGAATTACCATTTTCTTAAAGAAATCCCCTGAATTCTTCAGCGAAAAGGTTTCCTGGTTCTTTTTCTCTGTGGTGTCCACATTCAATGCAGATTGGATGTAAATCTTTTCATGCCCCGTATTGACGATAAAATCGATTTCGTATTGCGACTGTTTCTTCTTGCCATCGACAACACGTGTCAGTTGCACGACTCCCACATCTACACGATACCCCCGGCGTATCAGTTCCACATAAATAAGGTTCTCCATCAAGTGCGACTTTTCCTGTTGGCGGAAGTTCAGTTTCGCGTTTCTCAATCCCACATCAATGGAATAATATTTCTGGGTGTTGTCGAAATATTTCTTTCCCTTAATGTCATACCGTTTAGCACCCAAGAACAAATACGCGTCTTCAAGACAGTTGATGTAATTCTTGACAGTATGGTCAGATGTTTTGCGTTTCATTAAAGAACCGGCTGTGTTGGCCAGATTATGAATGTTGGTCAGCGAACCCACAGCGGAATAAAGCGAATCGATAAGGGCGTCCAACACCTCATCGTCTTTTAATTTATACCTTTCAACAATATCCTTGATATACACGTTCTTGTGGATCTCATACAGGTATTTCTGTTTTTCCGTCTCATTTTGCTCCAACACAGCAGACGGCATTCCCCCATAAGTCAAATACTCTTCAAGCGCATCCGATTTTTCCAGACCTGACACTTCATAATATTCTTTGAAGGAAAGGGGGTAGACCTTTATCTCAGACCCCCTGTCACGGAAATTCGTCACTATGTCAGAAGACAGCATCTTGGAATTTGAACCCGTAACATATATGTCCAGGTTCTTCCGCGCCATAAGGTCATTGAGGATGTCATAAAACGTTGTGTAAAGCATATCCCTGTCATCCTCAGACACAAGGCTTTCGTCTATATCGGTATTTTTCACTTTTACAGACAACTGTATCTCATCTATAAAAACATAATACCGCTTTTCTTCGTCGCGTGCCTTGTCCATGATATATTCATAAAGCGTATTCGGGTTCCTGTACTTTATGTTCGCCTTTCTGTCTAACGCGATTTCAATGAAACTGTCATCGGCGGCACCTTCTTTCTTCAGATAATCTTTGTATAATGTTGACAACAGGAACGATTTGCCACAGCGTCTGATGCCGGTAATTATCTTCACCTTTCCATTCCAACGCTTGCTTGTCAAAGCTTCGATGTATTTATTTCTTTGGATAACCATACATTACTCATGCCACTGCAATATCAGTCGAACCATTCGACCGTTTTTGCAGTACAAAGTTAAGGGGTTTTGTTTAAGCAAGCAAAAACCCAGACAACTTTATTGGCATTTTCAGTTAATAATCAAGGCAAAATGCACGGAACTTTCATTTTAGACGTTTTCCGTAAGCCAAATCACACCAACTTATTTTTTTCATCGCCAACTTACGGTAACGTGAATGAAAACAGTGTGTTTGCCAAGCTCCCATCGTCCGTTGGACGACCGTCCATCGGACGAAAGACGACCGTCCATCAGCCGATGGACGGTTGGCAAACTGCCACTTTAAATGAAAGAGCCGTGCAGCCGAAAAACAAAATGTCCCCGATTTTTTTTGCGGTCTCGTTTATTCGCCTTAACTTTAGCCCAAATATCTGAAATCATGGTAAGGGAAAGGAAAAAACGGATTTACCGCAAGCGCATACCGTATGGCATGCAGAATTTTGAGGACGTAATAACGGAGGACTGCTACTACGTGGACAAGACCCCGTTTATCGAGGACATAGAAAACGCAAACAAGTATTTCTTCTACATCCGTCCGCGACGCTTCGGCAAGACGCTCACCCTTTCCATGCTCGAAAACTACTACGACATCAACAAAAAGGACAAGTTCGGAAACATCTTCGGCAAGCTATATATCGGCGAGAACCCCACGCCGGAACACAACACGTATCTCGTGGTGCGGCTGAACTTCGCCGAGGTGGACGCCGGACTGGACAATTACCAGGAGGGCATGGACGTGCATTGCCGCCTGTGCTTCGAGTATTTCTGCGACCGCTACGCCGCCCTGCTGCCCGAAGGCACAAAGGAGGGGCTGGCAAAGGAAAAGGGTGCAATAGCGCAGCTAAGATACCTCTACCAAAAGGCTGAGGAGGCTGGACAGAAGATTTATCTCTTCATCGACGAGTATGACAATTTCACCAACATGATCCTCGCCGACGAGGAACACCTGAACCGCTACCGACAGCAGACGCACGGCGAGGGGTATCTGCGCCGTTTCTTCAACACCATAAAGGGGGCCGCGGCGGGTTCGCTGGGCAGGGTCTTCATTACGGGGGTCAGCCCCGTGACAATGGACGACCTGACGAGCGGTTTCAACATCGGCACCAACTATTCGCTCAAACCGGCGTTCAACGAGATGACGGGCTTCACGGAGGAGGAGGTGCGCGAAATGCTGGGCTATTACGCCGGCGTGCTGCCATTCAACCACAGCGTGGACGAACTCATAAAGAAAATCAAGCCGTGGTATGACAACTACTGTTTCGCCGAGGAAGAGTTTGGCAAGACCACGATGTATAATTCAGTAATGGTGCTCAATTTTCTGGACAATTACATCAGCGGCGGCTATCAGATGCCCAAGAACATGGTGGAGTCGAACGTGCGCATCGACTACGAGAAGATCCGTATGCTCATCCGCCACGACAAGTCGTTCAGCCACGACGCCGGCATCATTCAGCAACTGGTGACCAAGGGCTTCGCTACGGGTTCGCTAAACGAGGATTTCCCTGCCGAACGCATCAACGACCCCGACAATTTCCTGAGCCTGCTCTTCTATTTCGGCATGGTGACGATTGGCGGCACTTACAAGGGCGAGACAAAGTTTGTAATCCCCAACGAGGTGGTGCGCGACCAGATGTTCACCTATCTCCTTGACACCTACGGGGAGAACGACTTGACATTCGGGCGGCATGAAAAGAACCAACTGGAGATACAAATGGCATACCATGGCGATTTCAAGCCTTATTTTGAATACATAGCCGATTGCCTGAAGCGTTTCTCCTCGCAGCGCGACAAGCAGAAGGGCGAGGCTTTTGTGCATGGCTTCACGCTGGCGATGACGAGCCAGTGCCGTTTTTACCGCCCCGTATCGGAACTCGACAACGACGGAGGCTATGCCGACATCTTCCTGCTGCCGCTTTGCGACATTTACAAGGACATGACGGATTCGTATATCGTGGAACTGAAATACTGCAAGACGGACACAGCCGACGGACATATCGCGCAGCTCCTAAAGGATGCCGCAACGCAGGTTCGCCGCTATGCCGACAGCGACATCGTTAGGGAGTCGGTCAAGGCGACCACGCTCCACAAGATTGTGGTGATATACCGCGGAACGGAAATGGTGGTTTGCGAGGAGATAACGTAACTGTTCAGTAACCTATTAGTTTTGATAAAATAAATTCATGAATAATTCATGGTTAATTCTTGGAAATTCGTGTTCAACAAA
>CAVHWJ010000271.1:0-3799 GCA_963639565.1 uncultured Prevotella sp.
ACAATGAAGAAAATAATGACACTCGCGGCGGCAATGCTAATGAGCTTCGCCGCCTTGGCCGCCGACTACGGCAAGTATTACCAGAACCTGCCCGTGGCGATGCAGCAGCCGCAATCCCCTGTGATACCCGACTACACCGTGAACCTGAAAGACTTCGGGGCGGTGGGCGACGGACTGACACTCAACACCGACGCCTTTGCCAAGGCGATAAAGGCTCTCGACAACAAGGGCGGCGGACACCTCGTCGTGCCGGAGGGCGTGTGGCTCACGGGACTTGTCTCCCTGAAGGACAACATCGACCTGCACCTCGAAAAGAACGCCGTGGTGCTCGCCACACCCGACCGCGCACAGTTCTTCAAGGTGAAAGACGGCGTGAGGGAGGCCAAGTGTACGCCCCTCATCACCGCCAGCAAGCGCAAGAACATCAGCATCACCGGCGAGGGCGTTATCGACGGCAACGGCGCAGTGTGGCGACCCGTGAAGCGCAGCAAGGTGAGCGATGTGGAGTGGACGGAGTTCACGCAGATGGGAGGCACGCAGCAGCAGGACGGCAAACTGTGGTTCCCGTTCGACCTGAAGCATTTTGAAAACATCGCCGCCACGCCAGAGGCGCAGGAGAGCAAGCGTCCGCACCTGGTGAGGTTCACCGACTGCGACCGTGTGCTCGTCAGCGGCGTTACGATACAGAACTCGCCCAAGTTCCACCTCATCCCCACACGCTGCACCAACGTTGTGGTGGACGGCGTTACGATACGCTGTCCGTGGAACGCACAGAACGGCGACGCCCTCGACATCAGCTGCTGCCGCGACGTGCTCCTCGTGAACAACACCATCGACGCGGGCGACGACGGCATCTGCATGAAGGGCGGCGCGGGCAAGAAAGCGGCTGCCGACGGCCCCTGCGAGAACATCCTGATACAGGACAACACCGTGTACCACGCCCACGGAGGCTTCGTCATCGGTTCGGAGTTTTCCAACGGCATGAACAACATCGTGGTGCGCCACAACACCTTCTCCGGCACCGACACCGGACTGCGTTTCAAGAGCGGTATCGGCAGGGGCGGCAAGTGCAAGGACATCTACGTGAGCGACATCATGATGAGTGACATCAAGGGCGAGGCGATTATCTTTGAGTGTACCTACGCCGACAAGAAATACAGCGTGACCGACGACAAGGCGAAGGCCGTAGTTCCGCAGAACGCGGAGTATGTTCCCGAGTGGAGCGACATCCACATCAGCAATGTGGTGTGCCGCGGCGCGAAGACCGCCATCAGCGCGCACGGTCTTCCCGGCTACGAATGTCTCAAAGACATCACCATCGACAACTCCACGTTCTTCTACACCAAGAAAGACAAGGACGTCGACGCCAACGCCGGCGTGAAAGTCACCAACTGCAAGTTCGCCACATACTGATAGAACAGCTTTTGACAACAAATAAAAATCCCGCGGCTCAAACGGCCGTGGGATTTTTTGTGCCAGCGAGAACCGAGAATGTAACTTGTCAAAGAGAACCGAGCATGGAATTTGCCACGCTCTTGATGACAAAGCAGAACTCAGTCAGCCTGTTATCCTCGTCGCGCGACATGATGCTTGAGGAAATCAGCCGCAGTTCTTCATCCGAAACAATGTTTCCGTCTTCGTCAAACAGGATGCTCAGGGCGGCTTTGCGGCGTGTTTTCAGCAAGTCGCAGTTCAAACGCAAGGTCTGTATGTCTTCTTCCGCATCATCGTTGGCAGCTTTCACGCCTCCCACGGCATCATACCGGAATACTGTTTCGCACTCCGGCATCAACGGCGTATAATGCAATGTAGCGTCAGCCTTGCTGTCGTCACAATGCCTAAGTGCCGGACTGGCTTTTGATTCTGCACCCATAAGGCTTGCGTCGTCATCAGTAACGCTGCACGCAAGCAGGAGATTTCTGTATTCTCCCACCAGTTCCCGGTGTTTCCCCTTGGGAATGATATGCTCCACAGACTGGCTTCTCCCTTCTGAATCCTTGAATATGCGCAGTCCGCAATAGCAACAAATACCGCCTTGCTCGTCATACATCTGGTGCTTCACGTCCCACAGGTGGGGAATCACCTTTATGTCTCGCACCATTTTCCAAAGTTTGCTTCCGCTTAGTCCTGGATGAACGCCCGGGTCGCGTAGGCTTTGCTCGTCAAGGTGCTGGGCTTGGAGTTCGGTTTGGTAGCTACGTACGGCGGTCGTCGTGCCGTCTTTTCTTATGAGTCTCATCTTCCTATGATTTCCAAGCGTTTGACAATGGCGCGGAGTCGCACCAGTTCCGGCTGCGAGGGCATTGTCTCTTTTTCAAGGTCGGAGAGTAGTGACTTTGCCTTGGCGAGGTCTTTTGACGACACGCAATCCTCAATGTCCCGTATCTTGTCCTGCACGGCGGATGTGCGGTTTGCCGCTTCCATGTTTTCCGCCATCAGGCTGTTTGCGTCTATGCCGTATGTGTGATGGACGCTGAGGGTGCGGTTGCCGTCTTCCGCGTGCATGCTGTACACGATGTTCTCCGGTTTGTTCTCTACTCCCGACAATACCAACGGGGAGTGGGTGCTGATGATGAACTGCACGCTCGGGAACGTCTTTCGGAGGCGTGAGAGCACCGACTGCTCCAATTCGGGATGCAGATGAAGGTCTATCTCGTCGATAACAACAATGCCGGCAAGGTCGGTCGTGCTGCCGTTGCTCAACAGGAAAGAGCGGTAGGCTATGTCGAGAACCATGAAGAACAGACGTTTGTAACCGGCAGGGAGATTGAGAAACGAGGGGTTCGTTCCGTCGCGTGTCTGAAGACAAAGTCCGCTTTCCTCATAGACGCTGACGAAGAAATCCGTCACCTCGATGTTTTTGTCGCCCTGTGAAAACTTAATCAGGCAATTACGTATGGCTTGGATTTCACCGTCGTAGCGGTCTTTCTCTTGTTTGACGTTTTCAAGCCGCGACTTGTGGAGTTTGACATCCTCATCGTATTCGTCCGTATTCATCAAGCCCTGTGCCTTGAGGGCTTCGCAATTTTTCAAGGCCGTTTCCTCCATGCCGACAGAGCGGCTCGCCCTGTCCCACAAAGTCCAGATCTTTGTCAGGCGGTTAATCCAAAGGTCGGAATATGCCGTTTCCTCATCCCACCCGAGATACCCGAGGTTTCTGAGGCTCATTTCTGTCTCGCTGAGTTTCGTCTCTTTGGTTACATGGGGGAAACCGTCGGAGAAATAAGCGAACATGGGCAGCTTGCCGGTCTCTTTGATGCGGTTTTTCAAAACAGAAAACGCTGCGCCGTATTTGCTCGCCTGCGTGTTGAACGTTGATGTGGAGGCGTATATGTCCCAGTCAAGGGCGGCACCCTCGAATGTGGCTTTGGCATGTATGCAGACAAACGGATAAGGCATTCCCGACTTGGGGTCTCTTGTCAAATCTTCCGCCTTGTTGAAGTCTCGTGGCTTCAAGTCGGGGAAGCCGGCACCAAGGTTTAGTGCGTCCTCCCCTTTCTCCCGTTTGAACGCAAAACTGAGAGCCTTGTGGATTGCGTGAATCAGCGTTGTCTTTCCCGTGCCGTTCTTGCCGAACAACACGGTCACGCCAGGAGCAAACGTGATACGGTAATCACGGAAGCAACGGAAATTCTGAATATAGAGTTCATTTAACCGCATAGCATTATCATTTTTTATATCAGATAGTCTTCCAAGGTGTTCAACTGAGCCTCACTGATGAACTGCCTAACCAAATCTTTCAAAACGTCATCGGCAATGTCCAACTGCTGAAGAGGACCGTTCTTTGGATAAATGTCCA
>CAVHWJ010000272.1:0-3799 GCA_963639565.1 uncultured Prevotella sp.
TGGGCGAGGGCGAGGATCGGGAACAAAAGCAGCGCGACGGCGGTTTTGAGTATTCGGGTTCTGTATCTTTGCATAGTATCGTTTCGTTTTTATATCGCCATGGCGTATGGCAACGGCTATGCAAAAATAACAATTATTGCGCAAAACAAAAAGTTTTGAAAATGAAAAGTGCGCCAAGACAGCCGCAAGACCGTCCCGGCGCACCGGCTAACCAATGCAATTATGAAGTTATTTCTTGATGTATTTGCGTCCGTTCACCACGTAGATGCCCGAGGGCAGACGGTCGAAGTCCTTTGCCTGGCACAGGTAAGAACCCATCACCGTGAAGATGCGGTCGCCCGTTTCGAGCTGCGCGGAGCCGCTCACCTTTTCGATAGACGAGGAGTTTTCGGAAATGTAAGTCTCCTTTGCCACTCCGCCTTCCACGCTGAGGTCTTTCGTAATGCGGATGTCCTCGCTCGACGCCGCGAGTTCGAGCGTCACCGTTCCGCCGGCCACCTTATACTGGTGTGTGGTCTCGTCGAAATAACTGAGCAGCCCGTAGTCCACCGGCATCTCCACCTGTTTCGTCTCTCCGGCTTTCAGTTCCACACGGGCGAAGCCCACGAGCTTGTGGCGCATATTGCCGTTCTTGCCGTAGTTCACGTTGCCGTTGAAATTGGCATAGAGCTGCACCACCTCCGCGCCGTCGCGCGTGCCGGTGTTCTTCACGCTGGCGGTCACCGTTACCTTGCCGCCCTTGGCGAGGGAAGCGGAAGAGAGGTTCATGTCGCCGTACTGGAACGTGGTGTACGAAAGACCGTAGCCGAAGGGGAACATCGGCTTCTCAGCCTGACACGGGTTCTTCTCGCCCTTGCCGTAATACATATAGGTGTAGCCCCATTCGTCGATGTTGTATTCCATCATTCCCTTGCGCTTGTAAGAGGAAGCGTTCTGCGCCGAAGCGTCCTCCTGCGGCAGTTCGCTGATGCTGTTATACCATGTCGAGGTGAGCTTGCCCGAGGGGTTGACGTCGCCGTATATGGCATCGCAGATGGCCTGTCCCTGCGCCTGTCCGCCGTACCACGCCTCCATGATTGCCGGGAGGTTCTGCTTCTCCCACGTGATGTCGAGCGACGAACCGCTTTCGAGCACCAGCACGGTGTTCTTGTTGGCGGCATAGACGGCCTTTATCACCTCTTCCTGGTTGCCGGGCAGGGTGAGCTGCCAGCGGTCGTGGCTCTCCGTTCCGGTGGCGTGGTCGGCTGGCTTCTCGAAGTTAGTTCCGCCGAGGAACACCACGATGTCGGCACGTTTCGCCACCGCCACGGCGCGGTCTATCATCTCCTGCGAAGCCTTGTCGTTCACCGACGTTGTGGTGGTGCAGAGATAGAGCGGACCCTGTGTCTCCTCAGAGGGGATGAGCACCTCGTCGGGGTTCCAGAAATTGAAATACTTGTAGTTGCCCACGTAGTTCTGCGAACCGCTGAACGACACATACAGGTCGTGCTTGCCCTTCACCACCGCCGGGTCCACCGTGGCAGTGATTGTGGCGTATTTGCTCCACGAACCTGTGTTCTCGTTGTCCACGGTGAGGAACGGCGCCGCGTCCTTGCTGTCGAGCGAGAAGCTCACCGAACCAACTCCCGTGTTCTTCGCTCCGCACTGCATCTCGAAATTGGTGCAGCCGAGTTCGCCGAAATTCACGTCCTTGTAGAGGAACACGTCGCCGGGGGCTGTGTTCTCGAGCACTCCGCCGCCCTTGTCGTTGCTCGACGCTCCGCGCTTGCTCACCACCGTCTCGTCGAACGGCACAGCCGGGGTCTTGCCCGTGCGCACTGCCTTCAGGTGGAAGTCGAGTTTCTTTGAGAACGCCTCGTAGGGCGTCGTGGTGTATGTCGGCGTTCCGCTGTAATCGCCGAGCATTATCGCGTCGGCGTACGGGCCGATTAGTGCCACGGTCTTGTCCGCCGTGATTGGCAGCAGGGGTGTCGTTGAGCCTTCGGGAGCGTCGTTCTTCAGCAGCGTGATGCTCTCCTGCGCCGCTTTCAAGGCGAGCTGCTGGTTTGCCTCGCTCTCAAGGGTGTTGCTCACGGGGTACGTGTAGCCGTCGAACTCGCCGAGGGCGAAACGCGTCTCAAGCACGCGCACCACGGCGGTGTCGATGTCGGCCTCCGTCAGACCGATGTATTTCCTGCCGTTGGGTGCTGCCGTCTCCTTGGCGCGGAACGACGCGTCAGCGGCGTTGGCGGCGGCGCGCTGGAGCACCGACGAACGGTTCATGAACTCGCAGTTGGTGTCCGTCCCGGCCTGAAGGGCTATCGTGGCTGTTCGAGCCTCCATTATCTGCTCCTCTTCGGTGGCGGCGGCATACGGCGAGTGTATGGTGGCGAAGTCGGTGCCGTCGGCGATTGTCCCGGCGGTGTAGTCGCCGAAATATTTGTGCTTCACGGCACGGTGTACACAGGAGAGACCGGCGCAGTCTGACGTCACGTAGCCGTTGAAGCCCCATTCCTTGCGCAGGATGTCGGTGAGCAGCATCTTGTTGGCGCAGCATGGCAGACCGCCGTGAGCCTTGTCGCCCCCCATGTTGTTGGCGTCGAGTTCCGTCAGGTCGGTTGAGAAAGCGTTATAGGCTGCCATGATGCTCTTCACGCCGCCTTCCCTCACGCTCATCTCGAACGCCGGGAGGTAGTACTCGCGCATGTTCTTCTCGTTCACGAACGAGGTGGTGGACTGTCTTCCCTGCTCGTAGTTGTTGGCGACGAAATGCTTGGCGCACGCCACCAGTTTGTAATAAGGTGTGAGGGGCGTTATCTCGCCCTGGAAGCCCTTGATGAACTCCACGGCAAGCCTTCCTGCGAGCAGCGGGTCTTCGCCGTAGTTCTCCTCGTCGCGCCCCCACCGCGGGTCGCGCGACATATTTACCGTGGGCGACCAGTAGTTGAGTCCCTTGCCCTTCATCTCGTGGTAAATCCGGGCTTCGTCGCTTATCGCCTCGGCGCACGCCCTCACGAGGGCCTCGTCCCACGTTGCCGACATTCCCTTCGACTCGGGGAAGCTCGTGGCTGCACCCGAACGAGCCACGCCGTGGAGAGCCTCGTTCCAGTACTGGTATGACGGGAGTATCACCTTTCCGTCGCGCTTTATCGGTTCGCTGACGTTGTTTCCCAACTGGTCCACCTTTTCCCTCAAGGTGAGTTCCTTGCAGAGCAGTTCCGCGCGCTCCCTGAAGCTCTTGCCCGTGTCCATCCACGGATAGGAGGTCTGCGCGAGGGCTGATGCCGTGACGACGGTCATCGCCGCCGCCATAAAGACATTTCCTGTTTTCATTGTTTATGGTTGTTAGTAATTGATAATTCCTTGACCTGAGTTTTCAGCCCAATTCAGGACTCGTATTGTCAATCCCATGCAGGACTTGCACCGCAAAGGTAACGCCCCACCCTATCTCCCGTGGGGTAAAATCGTACGCCAGAGGGGTAAAAAAGCGTTATTACGCTGATTTTAAAGAGAAAATTCCCTTTGCGCCTTACGGTTTTGCCGTTGGCCTTCACAAATCCGCCGTTGAATTTCCCCACCTTCCCTTTGGCATTTGCAAGTACGCCGCGCCGCAACGGAACGGAAAGGAACGGATGACATCCTGCCCCAAATGTTCAAAATGTACAGAGCCGTCCTTTTACCTCTCAAAAAAGCCAGAATCACCCATTTTTGCAAGTTTGCAAGTTTTGCAAAGTTTTACCCCCTTTGCGAAAAACTGCACAAATTATTACTATAATTGATTATCAATAACTTATTATTTTATGCAAGTTTTGCAAAGGGG
>CAVHWJ010000273.1:0-3795 GCA_963639565.1 uncultured Prevotella sp.
TCGATGTCGCCGTGGTTCAGTCGGCCGGCACCGTAGAAGCCCGTTACGATTGCGGGAACGTCTTCGGCGGCGTCGGGGGTGAACTGGTACATACGGTTGCTGTCGGTGTCGAAGTTGTTGTGGCTTGTGCCGCCCTTCAGAGTAACCACTGTAGAAGGCACTTTCTCGCTCAGGTCAGACACCTCGTAAGCGTCGAAGCTCGTGTTGTTGTCGTTCCACGTGATATAGCTGAAACTCGTGGGCTTCAAGGCGAACACGTTGCCGCACGCCTTGATCATGCCGCCGTTCTCGCCTGAGAATGTGCCGGAAGCCGAAGAGGCTGTCTTCATGTCGGTGCCCTGGCCGGCAATCATCATCGGACGCGTAACGGCCTCGAAATAGTTGTGGTCCACGAGCAGGCTTGAACCCATCGTCGCGCCGATGCCGTAAACGTCGCAATGCTTGTAGTAGTTGTTGTAGATGTGAACCGACATGGTGCGCACGCGGGCGTGGCGGGAGTCGGAGTGGTCAAACCAGTTGTGGTGGTAGGTGATGTCGCTGTTCTCGTTCTCCGACTTCATTCCGCAGAGCGACGACTTGCCGTTGTCCCAGAAGCGGTTGTATGCCACGGTGATGTCCTTGGAGTCGCCCTTGATGTCGATAGTTCCGTCGCCCTTCTTCTGGTCAGCGGCTCCGCCGGCCTGTCCGTAGAAGAGATCCATGTTGTGAATCCACACGTTGCAGTTCTTCGTGTCGAGCGAGATTGCGTCGTCGAGACATTCCATAATGGCGAAGTTGCGCAGCTCCAGACTCTTCACGTTCCTTATCAGAAAACCGTAGCCGTAAACCGTGGCGTCGTCGCCGATGCCCTCAAGGGTGATGTTGAAGGGAGAGTATGACTTGCCCTTGATCTGCAGCCCCTCAGATGAGCTGTTTATGCCGTCGAGGTCGCTCAGCGAAACCTTGCCGATGATGCGGAAGGCGATTGCCGTTGAGTCGGCGCCCTTCTCGTAGGCGGCGAGGATGTTCTGCAGTCCCGTGAACTCCTGCGACTTGCCGCTTCCCACCTTCACGGATGTCTTGATTGTCTTTGCCGTTGCTGCTGTAACGTAGATTACCTTTGCGCCGTCTTTCAGCGTACCGTCGTTATTGTATGCTCCCACGCCCCCTTTGAGTGTCTTGTGGGCGAAGCCCTCGCGGTTGTAGTTCTTCACGCCGAGGTTGCTCACGGTGCTTGCCGAACCGCTGATTTCGTTGCCGCTTGCGTCCACTGCCACCACTTTCAGACTGTAAGTCCCGGCTGCCAGTCCCGGCACGTCGGCTCTCACGTAAGTGGGGTAGAGGCGGATGAGCTGCTGGTCAATCTTTGTGCCGTTGCAATACACGTTGTATGACGCAGCTCCGTCGTATGGTGCCCATTTGGCGTAGACGCTCTCCAGCCAACCTTTCGATTCAGAAATCTGTATTGCGCCAGTCGGGTTGTCGATGTCGCCGCCCTGTCCGTCGTCCTGCGCCTTGGCGAACGCGATGCGGCTCACGTTGCCCTTGTAGCTGTCCGTAGAGGTGCTGTTAGCCGGTGTCACGGTAACGTTCTTTCCGTCGATGTCCACCGACGCGAGGCTCTCCGTGTTGTAGTATTTGATGTCGTTTGATGTGAGCGTCACTCGCATCTGGTTCTTGTTCAGGTTCATCGCCACGTCGTTGGTAGACGGCTGCGTGTCGGGTTCGGTAGACGAACCGCCGTCGCCTGTCACGCTGACGCTCGTGACGTACATTCCTGCCGATGTGGTGAGTTCCACGTCGCCGTCGGCGGTCACCGTTCCCACGTTGGTCTGGTCGTCAGTAGATGTTGAGTTGAACGAACCCGACACGGCGGTGATGTTGGTGGTGTTGATGCCGCGCGCCTCGCCGCTCTTGGCGGTCTTGCACACCACGGTAACTTTCTGTCCGGCTTTCAGTCCCGGTATAATCATCGTCACCTTCGAGCCGTTGAGTTCCAGACGGTTGCTGCCGAAGTTCAGGCGCACCTTTGCCTTGCCCTCAGCGGCAGAAGCGGGAGCTGCGGCCGTGAATTTCAGTCCCTTGGCGTAAGCCAGTTCCGTGCCGCCGGCCTTGAGCGGTTCGCTTGCCAGCTCTTTCAGGTAGCAGTAGCGGTCGGTGCCGAGCAGCCAGTTAGCGTCGTTGGAGCACAATGTCTTGTCAGCCTCAGTCATAGAGGTGAAGTCCCATGTCTGCGCGCAAGCCGGCGCGAAGACCATGCAGAGCATGAGGGAGATAATCAACTGTATCTTTTTCATCTTGGTTCAAGGTTTATCGTTTCACAAATTTCACTACCTGGTTCCCGGCTTTCAGGATATACACTCCGCCGTTCACGCCCTCCATATTAATATAGGTGGACTCGCCGTTTGCCTTGGCGGCAGCAACCTTCTTTCCCGAGATGTCGTAGACTGCCACGGGAGTGCCGTCGGCAAGACCGCCGATGTTGAGGTTGCCGTCGATTACGCCGTTGATTTTGAATGTGGAAACGCCGTTGATACCCGTTGTCTCCGAGAAGTCGATCTGCACGTCGTCCATGGGGTAGGTCTCCTCCGACCCGTCGAAATGCAGCACCACGTTGTTGCCGCTGAAAGTGATTTGCGAAACCACCTTCTCCACGATTTGTCCGTTGATGGTCAATGTCTGTCCCGCGTCCGCCCGTGCGGTGCCGCACAGCGCAAGCATGAACATCGTTGCCGCGATAAAGATTTTTCTCATTTTTTTTGTGATTGTTAAAAGATTAGTATTCTGATAATGCTATATTTCAAATGCTTCTTTGCAAAGTTATGCAAAATGTTCAAGCGGCGGTGCTTCTTCCGCGTTAAATCTTCCGTAAACGTTTGTAGAAGTGTGCAGTTACACCACTTTTGCTCTCGTTTTGTCAAACCCTGCCGCCCCTCCGGTCGTCTTCGCTCACGCGAGGTCGAACACGTCCGACGGGTTCTTGCGCTTCAGTATCTCCACCTTGAAGTCGTTGCCAATGGTGTATCTGCCCTCCGAGAGCACCGTCTCCATTGTCTTGCGCAGCAGTTCCGGGTGGTTGTTCTCCTCGCTCAAATGGCAGAGCCACACGTGCTTCAGCTTCTCCGAGGCGTATTCCTTTATGGCGTTGGCGCAGGTCGTGTTGCTCAGGTGTCCGCTGTCGCTCGCCACGCGCTCCTTCAGGTGCTTTGGGTAAGGCCCTTGCGCCAGCATGCTCTCGTCGTGGTTGGCTTCAATCACGAGGTAGTCGGCGAGCGAAATGTTCTTCTTTATGTCTTCGGTCACGTGTCCGATGTCGGTCATAAGGCAGAACGTCACGCCCTCCGCCTCAATCCTGTAGCCCACGTTGCCGCAGCTGTCGTGCGGCACGTCGAAGGCGGTGACGGTGAAGCCGTTGATTTCAAACGGTTCGCCTACCGTGATGTTCCTCTTGTTGGCGGCATCGATTTTCTTCCTCACGCAGTAGTTCTTCACGATGCCGTGGTGTACGGCCTCCGTGGCATACACCGGTATGCTGTTCTCGTTGCTGATCGCCCCCACGGATTTCACGTGGTCGGCATGGTCGTGCGTCACGAGGATAGCGTTCACCGTGTCGAGTTTTATTCCGTAGTCGCGTGCGTATTTCTTTATTGTCCTGACCCCCACTCCCGAGTCAATCATCAGCGTGCATTTATCTGAGTACAGCAGGTAGCAGTTGCCGCTGCTTCCGCTTCCGAAGGATATAAATTTCAACATTCTTTTTTTCCTATATTTCTGCAAAGGTACAGGTTTTGCCCGAAACAGAGAAATAATATCCCC
>CAVHWJ010000274.1:0-1352 GCA_963639565.1 uncultured Prevotella sp.
AACGACAACCAATTATACACAAACATTTAAAGACAATGTGCTTATGAGAAAATTATTACTCTCTGCCCTGTCGCTGATTTTCGCGGCGGGACAGGCAGCCGCCCAAAGCTACACCCTCAACGAGGGCTTCGAGGGCGCCGACGTGCCTCCCTCGGGGTGGACGATGCGCGCGGGCAGCAGCGCAACAGCCAACAAGTACAAGTGGGAACAGGTGAAATACACCAGCAACCCGCTCAACCTGCGCTCCGGCTACACCCACGGCGGCGACAACGCCATGATGGTGTCGTCGGGAAAGACAAACACCACCTCCGGCTCGCCCGACTCCTGGCTCATAACGCCGGCGGTGAAGGTGAACGCCGGCGACTACCTCACGTTCATGCTGGCCTACGCCCCCGTGTTCAACGACGTAGCCACGGTGCCGGCCGACCAGCGCATCAAGTTCGCCGTGCTCGTCTCCACCACCGGCACCGACGCGGCCGACTTCACCGAAACGCTAATGAAGTTCGCCCCCTACGGCGAGACCGACTGGCGGCAGAAGGTGGCGAGCCTCGACAAGTTCGCCGGACAGACCGTCTACATCGCCTTCCGCGAATACGGCGACGCCACAGTGGGACCCGTGACCCTCAACCGCACGTGGATCGACGACGTGAAGGTGGGACAGACCGCTCCCTCTGACTTCGCGGCCACGGAAATCATCAGTCCCGTGGCAAGCCCCAAGACAACGCAGAACGTGTCGTTCAAGTTCGCCAACAGCGGACTCGCCCCCAAGGCCCTCACCGTGGGCTACAAGGTGAACGGCGGCGACCCGGTGGAAGAGGCAATCGACGTGGCCACGCTCCAGGGCGACACCACCACATACACCTTCAACCTCCCCGCCACTCTCGCCGAGGGCAGCAACACCGTGAGCGTGTGGGCTACGGCCGACAACGACCTCGTTCACGACAACGACACGCTGACGCAGAACATCACGGTGGAAAAGACCTTCGCCATGCCGTATGAAATGACATCCGACAACCTCGGCGACGGTTGGACATATTCCTACCACAGCGGCAAACTGGCGCGCGGCACTAACACCGGCTGGTGGCAGGTGCCAGACGCAAACAGCAAGTTTCTGTGGACATTCAAGAAATGCGCCAAGGAGAGCCTCCTCATCGGAAAATGGTTCCGCTTCGACAAGGGCAAGGTGAAGATGAAGTTCAACTACACCTCCGGCACCGAAGTTCCAATCACGCTGACCTACACCCCGTATGACGATGCCGACGGCACGAAGGCCGCCACAAAGGAGTTCACGCTGGCGGCAGCCACCGACGGCGAGAGCGACGACATTCTCCTCGACGTGGCTGAGGAAGGCA
>CAVHWJ010000274.1:1762-3789 GCA_963639565.1 uncultured Prevotella sp.
GTGGCATACGACAAGTTCGCCGTTCCCTACGCCGAGAGCTTCGAGAACGAGACGAACAACAGATACTGGGAAGCCAGCGCGAGCGGCGACAACCTGCTCAACTGGACCATCGGCAGCGCAAAGGCGGGCGAAGTGAACTGGGCAAAGGACGGAGAGAACGCCGCCTATATGTCGAGCGTGGCCAACACGCCGCACAACGCCTACCTCACATCGCCCGTGATACACGTGGCGGAGAAGGGCAAGCTGCGCCTGTCTTACTACTACACCTCGCGCATGAAAGCCACCAACGCCACCGACACCACCTTTATACGCGCAACCGTTACCAGCGTTAAGCTCGACACCCTGAAGCACGAGACGCTCGACGGCATCGACACGTATTTCTGTGAGCGCCACTACGAGGCGGCGCGCACCGACACCATTACCGACGCCAACGTGGCGAAATACACCCAGGGCTACCTCCTCGCCGACATCCCCGAGGAGGGCGACTACTACATCTGCTTCCATAACTACGGCCTCGGCCACGACGTGGTGCTCGACGACGTGCGCCTCGACCAGGCAACCGACCTCGCCATAATCGGCGCGGAGCAGACAGCAACTTCGGGCTTCGGCAACACCAAGAACACCATAACGGTGAAGGTGGCCAACCACGGAGCCAAGGACATCAACTATTATACGGTGGCCCTCACCACGGAGCTTTCCGACGGCAGCAAGACCCTCGACAGCGAGGGCGTGGAGAAGACGCTCGCCCCGGGCGACACCATTACATACAGCTTCAACAACATCGACATCAGCGCGGCAGACACCTACACCTACACGGTGAAGGCCACCTGCGACGACGACGCCGACGAGATAAACAACGGGTGGTCGCTCGACCCGATAACGACCTACCCCAACGCCACCCTGCCCTACACCGCCGACTTCGACACCGAGGACCAGCAGGAGCAGTGGGACATCAACGGCACGTGGCAGACGGGCACCTACACCTCGTCAAGCTCCGCCTACAACGGCACGGGGGCTATCAGCCACCACAAGAAGGCGGCCGACGAGAACGGCGACTGGGCTTTCTCGGGCTGCATAGAGATCCCGGCCGGCACTTACGACCTGTCGTTCTTCTACCGCACCTTCCTCAACGGCAAGACCGCCAAGATGTACGCCCAGAACTTCGCCTTCTACCTGGGCAAGGAGCGTTCAGCCGAGGGCATGACGCAGCTGCTCTACACGAGCGACACCGACGTTATCGCCCCGGAGAAGAGGTACAGGAAGGTGGACGAGACGTTCACCGTGGCTGAAAGCGGCAAATACTACATCGGCGTGAAGTGTACGTCGTCCACCGCCTACGGCGTGCTCTACATCGACAACATCAGCGTGAAGGAGAGCGGCGTGGAGGCCACGGAGCTGAAGAGCTACACCGCCGACTTCAACGAGTGGCACAAGTACGACCCTTCGGGCCAGTTCGCACAGTGGGCTGTTTCAGAGGACGGCGCGTCGATGGAGACATCGCAGACTATCTTCGAGTTCGGCAACGCCCCGCTGGAGCTTCCGGGTCTCGCCGTTTCGCCGGCGTTCACGGTGAGCAAGGGCGACTTGCTGAAGTTCTCCTTCGGTTACGAAATGGGCGTGGAAGAGGCCACGAGCCTTTCCGACGAGGCGAAGGAGCAGATGGGCGTGAAGCTCTATATGCTGAAGACCGACAACCCCTCTGCCGACTCTGAGGAACTCGGCAGCGGCTCGTTCGTGAACATCGAGAACTGCGAGGCGAGCGGCAAGGTTGAAGTCCAGGAGAGCGGCGTGTGCTATTTCGCTGTGGGCGTGACAGGCGCCGCCAACAGCACCGGCGACACCGCAAAGCTCACCTACAAGGTTAGCGACCTGAAGATTTCCGCCGAAACGCCTTCCGCCATCACCGCCCTCGACACCGCCGCCAACGGCAAGGCTGAGGTGTACAACGCCAACGGAATGTCCATTGGAACGTTCAGCAGCGTCGGCGAGGCCGTGAAGGGCTGCAAAGGACAGGGGATATTTGTGAT
>CAVHWJ010000275.1:0-3766 GCA_963639565.1 uncultured Prevotella sp.
CTTTCCACTCCCTCACCTCTTGCAGGGAATGGCAGCTGCGGCTCACGCTTCCTGTCCACCCTTGTGGCGGTTCGGGGTTGCGGCTGTTCAGGTGAATGCCATGCAGACGGTATTTTATGGCGAGCTCGTGGTGGTCGTGGAGAACAAGCCTGTCGTGGTATTCCTGTGGAATCTCCCTGATGAGCTTTTCTGTCTGCTCCCTTGTTGCCTGTGGCTTGCGGATGTGAACGAGGTCGATGGAACAACGGAGAAGCCGGACGATTTGCCCGGCCTCTCCGTCAAAGAAATCGGGAAGGGTGATAACGATTGTCATGACGCGGATTTCTTAAACAAGTCGAACGAAGCGTCCCAGTCCTTCCACACGGGTTCGCGGCCTAATTCCTTGAGCCTTGCGTTGATTGCCGTGGCGGTGCGCTCGTCGCTCACGGTGAACTGCTCCAGTGCTTGCGGATAGGTGTGGTAGCCGCCGGGGTTCACTTTCGACTCCGCCGACATGGTTGTCACGCCGAGTGTAGCCATGTTGTCGCGGATGAAAGCCGGCTCGCGTGTGGAATAAGAGATGTCCACGTCGTGGTCGAAGATGCGCATGGCGAAGGTGGCTTGCGCCAGTTCCCTGTCCGTCATAAAGCAGTTGGGCTGGAACCCCTCGTTCTGCGCCGGACGCATACGTGGGAAGTTCACGCTGTATTTCGTCCGCCAGTAGTGTTTCTGCAAGTAGCGCAGGTGGTAAGCCATCATCGTCACGTCGGTGCGCCATTCCTTTTCCAGTCCGATGAGCACGCCCATGCCGATTGAGTGAACCCCAGCCTGTCCCATGCGGTCGAAGCCGTCGCACCGCCACTCGAAGCGGCTCTTCATGCCCCGTGGGTGGTAGAGCTTGTAGTTGTCGCGGTGGTAGGTCTCCTGAAAGCATATCACGCCGTTCATGCCGTGGTCGGCCAGCGTCTTGTAGTCTTCCGCCGAGAGGGGCATCACCTCAATCTTCACGTTGGAGAAATACTTTTTGGCGATGTCTATGGCGGTGGCGAGATACGGCACGCCGGCCTTTGCCGGGTGCTCGCCAGTGACGAGGAGGATGTTCTCGAACGGGGCGAGCCGCTTTATGGCCTTGTATTCGTTCTCTATCTGTTCGGGCGTGAGTATGGTGCGCGCCATGGGGTTCTCGCGGTGGAAACCACAGTACACGCACGAGTTGGAACAGGCGTTGGTGATATACAGGGGGATGAACATCGACATCGTTTTGCCGAACCGCTCCTCCGTGTACTTGCGCGACAGCCGCGCCATCTGTTCGAGATAAGGCTCCGCGGCAGGGGAGAGCAGAGCCATAAAGTCGTTCACGTCGCAATGCTCCTTGGCGAGGGCGCGGCGCACGTCGTTGCCGGTCATCGAGGCGATGCGCCTGGTGGTCTCCTCCCAACTGATATTCTTTAGTTCGTCTGAAAACATTTTCTTCTTTCGTTTTTCCTTTTTAGAGTTGAATGATGTGACTTTGCATATCGCCCAGGTTGATAATCCACATCCTGTCGATGAGCGGTTCGCCGAAGCCGGCTATGAGCTGCATCGCCTGACAGGCTTCCACGCTGCCCACCACGGCCGGTGTTGTGCCGAGAACCGCCTTGCCGGGATGCGGCATACTGAGCGTTGCTTCCTCGTCGGGGAAGAGGCTGCGGTAGGTGCGTTTGCCGTGGCAGAGCACGCTCACCTGGCCTTCGAGTCCGCGGATAGCCCCGTAGACATACGGTTTGCCGAGAGCTTCGCACACATCGCTCACGATGAAGCGCGTGGCGAAATTGTCCATGCCGTCCACCACGAGGTCGTATCGGCCGATGATGTCCGCGGCGTTCTCCTTGGTTAGCCGTCCGTTATAGGCAACTATCTCCACTTCATGGTTTAGGGCGTGGAGGCGACGCTTGGCACATTCGGCTTTCGGCAACCCCACTTCCTCTTCGGAATAAAGCACCTGGCGGTGCAGGTTGCTGACGCTCACCGTGTCGTCGTCGATGATGCCGAGCGTACCTACGCCCGCCCCGGTGAGGTAGGTGGCGATGGGCGAACCAAGTCCGCCGACCCCCACCAGCAGCACCTTCGCGGCGCGCAGCTTGCGTTGTCCCTCCTCGCCGATTTCCCCGAGCATCATCTGGCGGCTGTATCTGTTGCTTTCTTCCATACCGCTCTATTTCTTGAATTTCCTCAGGTCGTGCGTCAGCTTCGCCGCGCAGAAATTCGGTCCGCACATCGTGCAGTATTCGCCGTCGGTGTGTCCCGCCTCCTCAAAGTATTGCAGTGCCAGTTCGGGGTCGAGGGAGAGGTGGAACTGGTCGCGCCAGCGGAAATCGAAGCGCGCCTTTGACAGGGCGTTGTCGCGGATTGTCGCCCCGGGATGCCCCTTGGCAAGGTCGGCGGCGTGGGCGGCGATCTTGTAAGTCACCACGCCCGTGCGCACGTCCTGTTTGTTGGGCAGGGCGAGGTGCTCCTTGGGCGTGACATAGCAGAGCATGGCGGTTCCGAGCCACGCTATCTGTGCGCCGCCGATGGCTGATGTGATATGGTCGTAGCCCGGGGCGATGTCGGTGACGAGCGGCCCCAAGGTGTAGAACGGCGCCTCGTGGCAGTGGTCGAGCTGACGCTCCATGTTCTCCCTGATCTTCTGCAACGGAACGTGGCCGGGCCCTTCGATGAACGCCTGGACGTCCTTGTCCCAGGCACGCGTCACGAGTTCGCCCATCGTGTCGAGTTCGGCAAACTGCGCCTCGTCGTTGGCGTCGGCGATGCAGCCGGGGCGAAGGCCGTCGCCAAGGGATAGGGCCACGTCATACTGCGCCACGATGTCGCAGATGTCGTCGAAGTGCTCATAGAGGAAACTCTCGCGGTCGTGAAGCAGACACCACTTGCTCATAATGCTGCCGCCGCGGCTCACTATGCCGCAGAGCCGCTTGTCGGCGAGGTGTACGTTGTGGCGGCGTATGCCGGCGTGGATGGTGAAATAGTCCACGCCCTGCTCACACTGTTCGATGAGCGTGTCCCGGTATATCTCCCAGCTCAGGTCTTCCACCCTGCCGTTTACCTTTTCCAACGCCTGGTAGATAGGCACTGTGCCTACCGGCACGGGACAGTTGCGCACAATCCACTCCCTCGTCTCATGGATGTTGTCGCCCGTGGAGAGGTCCATCAGCGTGTCGCCGCCCCACTTGCACGACCACACCGCCTTGTCCACCTCCTCTTCTATACTGGATGTGGTGGCGGAGTTGCCGATGTTGGTGTTTATTTTCACCAGGAAGTTGCGCCCGATAATCATCGGTTCGCTCTCGGGGTGGTTGATGTTGGCAGGGAGCACGGCGCGCCCCCGGGCTATCTCGTCGCGCACGAACTCGGGTGTGATGTGGCTCTTGATGCCAAGTTCCTCGCAGTTCATGTTCTCGCGTATCGCCACGTATTCCATTTCGGGTGTCACGATGCCGGCCTTGGCGTAAGCCATCTGCGTGATGTGCTTGCCTGCCTTGGCGCGGCGCGGCAGTTGGATGTGCTCAAAGCGCAGGGCGTCGAGACTGCTGTCGGCGAGCCGCTGCTTGCCGTATTCGCTCGTAATCTCGGCGAGCTGCTCCGTGTCATTGCGGTCGAGAATCCACTGCTCGCGCATACGCGGCAGACCTTTCTTTAAATCCACCTGATAGGAGGGGTCGCTGTACGGGCCGCTCGTGTCGTAGATATAAACCGGGGCGTTAGGTTCGGTGTGGGGGATGCCGCGGTCGTCTTTCACCACGGTGGG
>CAVHWJ010000276.1:0-3765 GCA_963639565.1 uncultured Prevotella sp.
TCACGATATGCACCTCCGCGAGCCTCCCCAACTCTTTCGCCAGCACCTGCATATAAGTGGAAGTACCCCCCGATGTCCGGTCGATACCCGGCATGTAGTGAAGGACGCGCATCATGCCGCCCTCCTTTCTCCGCTTTCGCAGATAAGACGAACGAGACGGCAAGATGATTCTTCACTCTTACCTCTTAACTCTTCACTTAGATTTACCCCCCCCTTATTTACATTCAGGGTATATACAAATCCCGGTTGCTCAGCCGTTTGCAGTATCCATTCGTACACCGCTTTCAGTTGCCTTGCCACCGCCTCGATGGAGTATTTGTCCTTCATCAGTAGCTTTCCCCGTTCGCCCATGGCGTGCAGTTCGTCGGCGGAAGTCTCCAATGCCGAACGCACGGCGGCGGTGATGGCCTCCTGCGAGTAGTTTACCCACCATCCGCACCGGTAGTCCACCAAGTCCCTCCATGGTGCACCCGTCGTTGCGATGCAGGGGATGCCGCGCACCAAGCCCTCAACGATGACATTTCCGAAGTTCTCAAACTCGCTCGGCATGGCGAGCACGGAGAGCGAGGCAAGCGCCTCCTCCTTCTCCTGTCCCGAGATAAACCCGGTGAAGCGCACGTTGTCGAGGTGCAGCCGGGCCACCTCCTTCTTCAGGAAAGCCATATACTCCTCGTCGCCACCACCGATAATCAGCAGTTCGGCACCGTTCTTCACCTTCTCGCCGAGTTCGCTCCAGGCATAGATAAGCCCCTCCACGTTCTTGCGGCGGGATATACGCCCCAAGTATCCGAGGCGGAACACGCCGTCTGTCTTGGCGTTGGGGTATTCCTTTATCTCCACGGGGTTCGGCACGATGGCGATGGGAGCCGTCACGCCGAGGTCACGGCAGTGGCGCATCTCGTCGTCGCACGTCACGTGTACGCACGCCGCCCGGTTCAGGTCGGAGAGCAGACGAATCTTCAGCGACATCTTCTTAAACCACGGTTTCGACTTTGCGATGTCCTGCGGGTAGAGCATCCCTCGCGGCGTGATGAGGTAAGGTCTCCCCTTGCTGCGCGCCACGTCCACCATGGCATAGGTGTTATACTGCCAGATGCCCTGCGCCTGGTAGATGTCAAACTCGCCGCACGCCCTGATGGCCTTCTTGTACGAAGGCGAGAACCCGAACACGTGTTCCAGCGGCCGTTTGGCGAAGTGGATAGGCACGTCGTCGCCTATCAGCTTTCCGCCGCTACCCATCTCGCCCATCAGCACGTGGGTCTCCACGCCCTGCGCATTCAGCCCCCTCATCGTGTTATAGGTGCTGAACGCCGGTCCGCCGGCATTCACGTCCAGCGTCCCTGTATATAGTATCTTCATCAAAACTAAAAAACTTATAGAACCTGTCTCAATTGTTTAATAGCATCGCTCACAAACGACCTCTTAAACATCTTTTCTTTTCGCTCGCTCCATTTTTGTATCTCTGTAACTATCCTGTCGGTCACATCATCTACGCTGGCTTCTCTCCATCCACTCAACCCTTGCACATTTTCCAATAGGTAATCTACCGTCGAGAGCAGTTCAAGTGAATAGTTGGAATAGTTCCCACGCAAGAAAGCCATGCTCTTATTGCAGATTTCTTTCAGACTATGGTCTTTATAGCCCTCTACAAATGTTCGTGCCTCCGACGCAGCATCTTCTGTCATCCATATATAGTCAAACGGACGAGCTTCCATGCCCCCCATTCCTTTCACGTAACTCCCGTTCATATGGTAAAGCACATGAGCCACCTTGCCGCCAGAATACGGTCCGTAATAGCAGGGCTTGAAGTCAATGCGGAAGAGACTTTTGCCTCCAAAGCGCTGCATGAAATATATTAGTTTCTCAGCCGCAAAAACAGAGGCAAACTCCCCCTCGCGATTCATATCTTCAAACATCAATAGCAACATGGCACGAGCAGGCGTCAGTTTCACGCGTTCGGTCTTCATGCGCTCTACTATTGCATTCGATGGCTCGTAGAGAAAAATATCACAATCCACATCCTTCAAGGCCAGCTCTATCATCTGTTTCACCCTAAGCCAATCAAGACCACCATTATGCGATCCAAGCGGCGGTATGGCTATCGAGCGAATACCACGGCTCTCTATCTCTTTTTTCAACGCTACAAGTCCCTGCTCTATATACCTGTAGTCGGAAGGCATCTTCCAGTGGGTCTTCGTGGGGAAGTTCACGATTATCTTATGACCGTTCAAAATCGTATTTTCTTCGGTGACAAGCATCTCGCCAATATGCAGTTGTTTTTTTTTGCACGCATCGCGGTATACACTGTAGTTTCCGGGGAAGACCTCGCGGAACTGCAAGGCTATTCCTTTTCCCATCACCCCTACGGTGTTCACTGTATTAACCAAAGCTTGCGCTTCGCTCTCCAGCAGATTCCCTTTTACGTAATGTATCATAAGCTATATCCATTTTAATGGCGTATACTAAAAATAATAATCTGGTCTGACGACTATCATGGCAGCCATTACTCCCATTTCCTCAAGCCGTGCTTTTGCCCTTTCATTATAAACGACAAAACCACGAATATATTGTGCTTGCAGGTCGCCATTAATCAACAACTCAGCTTCTTTCCTCCGTTTTAGGTCAATGTCGCTCTCCACGTTCCAGTGCATGGAATATACATCGTCCCAACTGACAAAGTCATTAACTCGTGAAAGTTTTTGCATGTCAAAGAAACTGGACAACGCGCTCAGTGCATGACCGTCTGTAAATATACCGTCTATGCCGTCGCGTACCAGGTCTTCTATGCGCACCACACAATACACAATTTGCTCTGGGGCCACTCGTTGCACGCCATTGTAACCATGTTGGATGACATAGAGCATCGGCGAACGTGGTCCGAAATAGAAAGGTAGGTAGTCGCTAAGTCGATAACCTTGCACGAGACGTTCCTCCCGCAGCTGTATCACTTGGCGGTCTCCTATGCTCACATAGTTTTCATCCCTTAGCGGCGACTTGGCTCTCACCAACCCACAGCGCAGCACATAGGGGATGTTGTCTATATGGGTCAGTCGGAATGCATATTTGATTGTATTTGCCATCATGGTATATTCTTCATTTTCATTATGGTGGTCTTTATACAGTCTGCGTCACTTATCAACCTTTCTCTTCGGAAACTATTCCCTGCTTATTTTTCTCATTCGTACACAACAACCCATTCTTGATAATAGAATCAAGATTACGGAGATCTGTAAAAAGGAAAATGTATTTCCCCTTGTGAATGTCTGGAACAATCATTATATACGATATTTAGAGTATTCATTATCGTACCTGCAAAGAACTATCTACGGAAATAAAACGCCGGTCCGCCGGCATTCACGTCCAGCGTCCCTGTATATAGTATCTTCATCTTTTGTATGTTGTTTTCTTTGATGCCGTTGATGTCGTTGATTTCGTAAACAAAAACAGAGTAAAAACACCCGATGGTATTCTCTGCCCTTCGGGCTATGCAATGCGGTTATGCCATCCGCTTATGAGAGCAAGCTCTCAACACGTCTGCCATAACCACCTTGCGGCGGCTTCACCGCCAGAGAATACCCTCGGGCGATAAACCTATAAAAACCGCTTCGCCTTGCTGTATAGATATTCTTTTGCTCTTTCAGAGCACAATTACTATTATGGATATCCCCTAACCAAGGGTGTCGCTGCGCTTGCCCTGGGCTATGTGCTTGTTGGGCTTTCAGCCCGCATTTGTAGGATGACATGTTGGCGCAGCGGTTTTTGCCG
>CAVHWJ010000277.1:0-3753 GCA_963639565.1 uncultured Prevotella sp.
CCAAGGAGCACCATTCCCACATGCTGGTGGACGAAGCGTTGGAGTTCGCCAAAAGAACAAGCGCGAAACGCGTGTTCTTCACCCACATGTGCCACGACATAGGGATGCACGACGAGGTGAACAAAATCCTCCCCCCGGGCGTGGAACTTGCATACGACGGGGAAACGGTTGAAATAAACGAAGATTGACTGAACCGGTTTTCCGGTGGGTCGCCGTTTGAGCGTTTGACTCAAACAAGCACAAAAAAAGAGGGTAATATGATCACTCACACTAACCTCCTGAATACAATTTCAACGATTTGGTTTTGAAGCGGCAAACACCGCAAAAAGAACTCATACCGTTCAGAAATCTAATAACATAATCTTTACCTTAAATCTATCAAACTACTAACCTATGAAAAATGTATTCTCCCGAACACGTTGCAAAGGTACGCATTAGTGTGTTCGTACACAACTGTTCGGGAGATTATTTTCATTCTTTTCTTCCTTTATTGATTTATATCAACCGGAAAGGAGAAAAAGAGGGTCTTTTTGTTACGGTTTTGCCGTTTTGCCCTCCCCTATCCTATCATTTCGAGGAACTCGTCCTCGCTGACGAGGGGTATTCCGAGTTTCTCAGCCTTTTGCAGTTTCGAGGGTCCCATGTTCTCGCCGGCGAGGATAAAGGATGTCTTGCCGCTGATGCTCCCCACGTTCTTTCCGCCGTTCCGCTCAATGAGCTGCTTGTATTCGTCGCGGCTGTGGTGTTGGAAAACGCCGCTGATGACGATGCTCTTTCCGGCGAGCTTGTCGGATGCGGCAGCCGTCTGCTCCTCGCTGAGAGCCATTTGCAGTCCGTAGCCACGCAGACGCTCCACTATTTCGAGGTTCTCCGGCGTGTGGAAATACGTCATTATGCTTTTCGCCATCACCTCCCCTATCCCGTCGATTTCGAGGAGTTCGGCGAGCGTGGCGTTCATCAGGCTGTCGATATTCTTGAAATGCCGCGCGAGGAGTTTTCCCGACGTCTCGCCAACGAAACGGATGCCGAGGGCGAAGACGACGCGCTCGAACGGCACTTGCTTCGAGGCTTCTATGCCGTTGATGATTTTCATCGCCGACTTCTGCCTGTTGCCGTTGCCGTTTATCTGCTGCACGTCTATGGTGTAGAGGTCCGCCACATTCCTCACAAGTCCCTGACGGTAGAAATCGTCCACCGTCTCCGGGCCGATGCTGTCGATGTTCATGGCGCGGCGCGAGATGAAATGCTCTATGCGCCCCTTTATCTGCGGAGGACAGCCGGCGTCGTTGGGGCAGTACCACGCCGCCTCGCCCTCGTAGCGCACGAGTTTTGCGCCACATTCGGGGCAGTGGGTGGCGAACTGCACGGGCTGCGCCCCGGCGGGGCGGCGGTCGGTGTCCACGCCCACTATCTTGGGGATTATCTCGCCGCCCTTCTCAACGAACACGTAGTCGCCCACGTGAAGGCCGAAGCTGCGGATGAAATCCTCGTTGTTGAGGGTGGCGCGTTTCACCGTGGTTCCGGCGAGGAGCACCGGCTCCATGTTCGCCACCGGCGTTACGGCTCCAGTGCGCCCCACCTGAAACGACACGCTGTCGAGCCTCGTGCAAGCCCTCTCCGCCTTGTATTTATAGGCTATCGCCCACCGCGGACTTTTGGCGGTATAGCCCAGGATGCGCTGCTGGCGCAGGGAGTTCACCTTGAGCACGATGCCGTCGGTAGCCACGGGCAGGTTCTTGCGCTCCGTGTCCCAGTAGTTTATGTAGTCGTATATCTCCTGCAAGGTCTTCACCTTCTTCATGCCCTCGCTTATCTTGAAGCCCCACCGGCGCGCCTCTTCAAGGTTCTCGTAGTGTCCGTCGCAGGGGAGTTCCTCGCCAAGGAGATAATAGAGGTAGGAGTCGAGCTGTCGGCTCGCCACGAGGGCGGAGCTTTGGCTCTTCAGCGTTCCGCTGGCGGCGTTGCGAGGATTGGCGAAGAGGGGTTCTTCGGCGGCCTCGCGTTCGGCGTTGAGCCGCTCAAACACTTTCCACGGCATGAGTATCTCGCCGCGTATCTCGAACTCGCGGGGGTAGCCGGTGCCGGGCAGCACGAGGGGGATGCAGCGTATCGTCTTCACGTTGTCGGTCACGTCGTCGCCGTGTACTCCGTCGCCGCGCGTCACTCCGCGCACGAGTTTGCCGTCGGTGTATGTCAGACTGATTGACAGTCCGTCGTATTTCATTTCGCAGCACACCTCGAAGTCCTCGCCGTTCAGGCCTCGCTTCACGCTGTCGTACCACTCCGCCACGTCCTGTTCGTTGTAGGTGTTGGCGAGCGAGAGCATCGGGTATTTGTGCCTCACCTGCGTGAACTCGTGGTTCAGGTCGCTGCCCACCCTCTGAGTCGGCGAGTTCGGGTCGGCGAGTTCGGGGTGCCGGCTTTCGAGTTCCTGCAGTTCGTGCATCATAAAGTCGAAGTCCAGGTCGGAGATTTCCGGCCTGTTCAGCACGTAGTATTTATAGTTGTGGTCGTGCAGTTCCTGTCGGAGCTGCATTATTCTCTGCTTTTCGTCCATTGCTTTGTTGTTTTTAGATTTCACAATCTTCCTCCTTATCCTCAGCCTTGATTTCAAAAGGAATGCTTCTTGTACGTATCACGGCTCTCACGAACACGTTGATTGCAGTATTCGAACTCATGCCGAACTGCTCGCAGAGGTCGTCGAACAGTGCCTTCTGCTTTGAGTCTATCCTTACCGTCATTGATGTCTGTGCCATAACCCTAAAGTGTTTTGATTTATATTTGCTGCAAATATAATGTATTTTGGCGTAAGACGCACGACTTGTGACATATTTTTTGCCAAAGGCCAACGAAAACAAAACTTTATTTGCGCCGCTGAGGATTAATGCCTAACTTTGCGGAAAAGCTGAACGACATGAAGAAACAATACCTCTATACAATAGCCGCGGCGGCGATTTCGCTGTGCGCCGCAGGATGCGGAACAAAGTCCACGGCGCAAGGCGCGGCGGACGAGTTTGAAACGGCAACCGTGGCGTACGACTCCGTGAGCCACGGCAACATCGAGTGCAAAATCTCCGTGGCATACCCCAAAGGCGACGACAGCCTCGCCGCCGGCATCAAGGCGTTCATCGCCCGGGAAATGGCTGACCTCTATCTGCCGCACTGCGACGACGAGGCTTCACTCTCCGGCAAATACCCCCTCTACAATAGCGGCGGCGACAAACAGGCGGTGACGTTCTACGGCGACGGCACGATGCGCTATCTCGAAGAACTGCGGGAGGAATGGAAATCGTCCCTCGCCCCTGGGTGCGACCTTCCGCCCATGTCGCAACACGTCACGATGAACGTGACGGAAACAACGCCCACATACATCACCTACGGCATCACCGGCGACAGCTATCTCGGCGGTGCGCACCACTCCCTCGCCTCCTACTGCCGCAACATCAGCCGCGAGACCAACAAGCCCGTAGACGACATTATCTCCGCCGACAAGCTGAAAGCCTTGCAGCCGCTGCTCAGGAAGAACGTGCTGCGCTGCCTCACGGCCAGCGGCGTGGAGAACGCCACCGACTCCACCCTCAGCAATTACATCATCCTGCCCGACGACGGCATCATCCCCCTGCCCGCCCATTCCCCGTGGATAGAGCGCGACAGCGTGAAATTCGCCTATCAGCAATACGAAATCGCCTCATACGCCGTCGGCGCGATAACCTTCAGCGTAGCCGCCAAAGACATCACGCCCTATCTCACCCC
>CAVHWJ010000278.1:0-3733 GCA_963639565.1 uncultured Prevotella sp.
ATGATTTTCCGGATGCTACGGGCGGCGGACGAAGACGCGGCTTGCAGTCCAGCGGTTTAGGCGCGGATTAACAAAAATTAGACAAAATCTGAAAAGTTCCTGTAACAAAGGGGGGAAGGGGTAAAAACGTGGCCGGCTTCCCTTGTTTTTACCCCATTTTATGGGTGTGGGAAACTTTAGTTATTACTCCCGCAGTTCTGTTGGCTTCATCATGTAAATAAGCATAATCACGTCCTCCAGCAACAACTTTTACGTTACCATCCTTACGCTGTGCGGCAGTTATGCTTTTACCTTTTTTGATTATAGCAATCTCGCCAAGTTTTATAACATTAAATTTACTATTGAAACTTAACTTTTTCTTGGCACTAATAACTACCCCCTTATCAAACTCAGCCCCAGTCCAATCAATCAAATCTTTCAGCCAATGAGTGCTTACATATTTCATCAAGTCTGCCGACAGTTGGGTGTCCGCTTCCGCGAAAGAATTGCGCACGGCTGAAGCGAGCGTGCCGCGAGAGAAACGGCTTTTGGGGTCATACAACTTTCCGCCGGGAGTATTCACCACGATACCCTCCGCCCCCTTTCGGTTGCTCCAGTCATAGCCCAGGAATTCTTTTTGTTCGCTGCTGTCTGTCGGCGAAGTGATTACCAATGTCTTCTGTTCGCGTACAAGCGCGAAATAATACAGTTTGTCTCTTTCCACTCCGAGGGCAAAGTCGTAGAATTTCTCACGGCGGATGCGCTCTTCATCTTCCGCGGTACACTTTTTCGGAAAGGAAATTGTTGTCTGTGCGAAAGCGTCGGCATATACCTTGAAATAGGGGTGCTTATGCACGCCTTCCCCGTTCATCTCCTGCCGGATGAAACGAAGATAGTCGTCTTCACTGATGCTTTGCATTTGCAGATAACCGGCAAGAACCTGCCGTCGGTAAAGTCGGAAATGTCTTCGCCGTTCATAATGGCGTCTACACTGTCCCTTGTCAATTTAGCGACACAAGGCGGCTCATTGTAACGCTCAAGAAACAAGGTGATGGTATTCGTTCCTGTCGCGCCGAACGTTTTGTTTCCGAAACTGACAATGGCACGGATATGGAAATTCATCAAAAGCTGTTCGCGGGCGGCGATGTAGCTGCCCGACGAATTGCTGAGAATTGAAGCCGGCAGGACGACGGCCGCCAGCCCTTGCGGACGGAGCAGCTGGGCGATGCGCTCAACGAAGAGCGTTTCAATCTCCTTTCCGTCGTTGGTGATGACATTAAGCAGCCGGAAATCATTGTTGCGCAGTTTCAGGTGCGACTTGAAGCCGCTCACGGAATACGGAGGGTTGGCCACAAGGATGTCAAACGCCCCGTTCTCTATGCCTTTGTCCCTGTAGTTTTCAAGACCGTCGCCAAAGATGATGTTCGCCCCTCCCGCTCCGTTCATAAACATGGAAATCTTCGACACGCGGGCCAGGCGATAATCCTTCTCCACTCCGTAGACATGCTTTTCAACCCAAGAGTTCTCGCTGTTTTCACGCACGGCGTTGATGGCTTCGACCGCCTCAATCGAAAGTGCCCGGCTCCACAGGCATAATCTATTACATTCGGCAAGCCGTGTTCGGATATGTAAGTCTGCACAGGAAGGGAGTCCCAAATGAAACGTGTTATCGGTGTGGGCGTGAAGAACTGCCCCTCATTCTGCTTAAAGCCCTTGTTGAGCAACTGCTCGAACAAATCGCCGAGGAACTGGTGCTTGCTCGGGTACACAATGCGGTAAGGCTGAAACAGCTGCACCACTTCAACCAATATCTTGCCGTTCTGGAAAAAGAGTTCCTCGTTGTGAACGTCCTTGAAAGCGAAATCGTTGTTTGAGTAGAATTTCAGAATACGTATCGTGTTGTTCAGGTCTTCAATCGCCTGTTTCCGTTTCTTGCCGGTGTACTGCATGAAAAGACGCTCCGCATAGTCAGCCGCGACATAGTAGATTTTCTCTTTCATGAACTCTTCCATGCCCTGCGTGTGAAGACGCTGCAGACGGTCTTGAAGAGACTCGTAGGTGTCGGTGCCCTGCTTGTACTGGAACTCCACCTCCTCAAAATCCTGTTTCTTTATCTCGTCCACAAGTTTGCAGATAAAAAGAGCCACAAGACGGTTGAAGGCGTTTTCCTTGTCCGACACATTGTTGTTGCGCAGTATTTCCTCAAAGCGGTTCACTATCTTGTCGTCAGGGGTGAAATCCCGCAGCTTGTTCTTGCGCAATGGCGGAATCCCGATGTTGTATGCCCGACTGTCGGCATCGAAGATTAGGTTGTCGTGCCATGCCTTGTTATAGGTCTCGTCCCAAACCTTAAAGCGTTCCACATCGTTGTGCGCATTGCGGTAAACAAGCACATCCTTGTCCTTTTCCGCCATTTTCACGATATTGGCGTCGTCGGTGCAGTTGATGACCTTCGACTTGACCGACACATTTCCGTCCTTCCAGTCAGAAGCGTAGAGCGCCAGCCACCGCGCCGCGTTCTCCTGCTGCCAGTAGCTGAACAGCTGACCGCCGTACTCTTCCGTATTCTTGACCTCCTTATTAAATTCCGCGCCGGCCGTCTTGCACTCTATTATAATCAGCGCGTCGCCGTTTTCGTCCTTGACGACAATATCGGCCTTGCCTCCTTTCGCGTCGCGCCCGAGCTGCCATTTGGGTTCAAGTTCTATATGTTCAGGGCGATAGCCCTTTTCAAGCAAACGGCACACACATTCGAACACAACAAAATTCTCATTGTGGGAAAAGTTACTTGTTGTCTTGTCATTGACGACAAGCCCCTTGTCTTCCGGATAGACCAACGTTTCATTGTCAAAATCAACATGAACGCCGCACGCCGTATATGTTTTGGAATAGCACTCGCCGACCGTCTCCTTTTCAAAGCCGAGAAAGGCAAGCACCTTTTTGAAATTTTCTTTTGTTATCATACATTATTCAGTGTCCTGTCGTGAATTGACTGCATTTTTTATCTCTCATACCCCTCATAATAGTAGCTCTGCTCTATTCCCTTGAATATCACCTCGTGGCTGCCGGTGTCGGAAGTGAGGTTTTGCGAGAGCAGACAGCGCAGTTCGAGGTCGTTGATGGGGGAGCGTTCCATGGCTGAGAGGTATTGGTCTTTGGCGACGAACCGCCAGTCAACCACCTTGCCGAGCGAGCGTTTGAGAATCATGTCGAGCCAGATGCGGGCTGAGCGGCCGTTGCCCTCCATGAAAGGGTGGCACACGTTCATCTCGACATACTCTTCGATGATATGCTCAAAGGTGTCTTCCGGCATTTTCTCCACGACAGACAGGGCCGCTTCGAGATAGAGGGAATTGACGAAGCGGAAGCCCCCCTTGGCAATGTTCTTGTCGCGGATGACGCCGGCAAAGGGGTATAAGCCGCCGAACAGGTAGCGGTGTATCTGCTGAAGTCCTGCCGTAGTGCCGACAGGAATGGTGCGTATGTCACCGGACTCAAAAAGCCGGTGGGCGTTGTCTAACGAACGTTCGTCGATTTCCTTTGTTGTCATACTTATATGAGGCGTGTTCTAAAAATTCCACGCATTTTTTGTTTTTTATTTTAGACGGGCTGCTCTTTGTGTCTTTTTGTTTTTATCCGGCATCTTTTCCTTTCTCTTTCAGTCGTATAGCCCGCTATACTCCTTCAAGAAGAAAGAAAAATCTACTCGGCTAAAATCCAAAAATCCATCAAAGAGAATTTTTAGAACCCGCCT
>CAVHWJ010000279.1:0-3724 GCA_963639565.1 uncultured Prevotella sp.
GTAGGCGTCGTGGTCGGGCGACTCGTCCATGTATTGCATGGCGTCCTCCGGCGTGGCGAAGTGCAGCCGCGGCTTTTCCACGATGCGCTCCACCTCCTTCACCTCGCCTGTGTCGGCTGCGATGGAGTCGGCCGGCGCATCGTCAGTCCTTGTGCCGTTGCGCGAGCATCCTGCCATAGCTGCCGTAGCTATGGTTGCCGTAATCATTATCTTGAGGGCGGTTGTCTGCTTCATTCTTGTCGTTTCGGGTAAATCCGTCCTGCAAAGGTAGTCAAAAAATGCGACAAATCGGCATCAGCGGCACGCCATGTTGCTGAGGATAGGTATTTACTATTGCTGAATGGTTACTTTCGCGGGGCGGTTTTCCTTAAAGAAGCAAAAAACGTGTTCTGAAAGCATTTAAAAGGCATGGGATGTTTGTGAAGCCGTGATATTTTATGTAATTTTGGAGTCGTATTCCAAATTTGCATAAAATGGCAGAGAATTATATCAAGAGAGAAATGGAAGACACGGTGCTGGAAGCCGCAAGGTATTTCCCGGTGATTACCGTGACGGGACCGCGGCAGTCGGGCAAGACCACGATGTTGCGCCACATATTCCCCCACCTCCGCTACTATTCGCTGGAGGACTTGGACACACGCAATTTCGCCGTTGAAGACCCCGTGCGCTTCCTGCATCTGCACGAGGAGGGGATGATTCTCGACGAGGTTCACCATTTCCCCGACCTGTTGTCTTATATTCAGGGCATCGTGGACGAAAGTCCCGAAAAGCGGTTCGTCCTTTCGGGAAGTTCCAATTTCGCCCTGCTCAAGAAAGTAACCCAGTCGTTGGCGGGCCGTACGGGAGTGTTTGAGCTGATGCCGCTCTCCATACGGGAAATCACGGGGCGTGTTGATTACGTGGCGAAGGTGGACGAGCTGATTTACAACGGACTTTATCCTGCCGTATGCAGCGGCAGGAACATCCCCAAGTTCCTCTATCCGTCGTATGTCAAGACATATCTGGAGCGCGACGTGCGCGACTTGCTCAACGTGAAAGACCTGCGGCAGTTCAATACCTTCCTGCGCCTGTGCGCCGGGAGGATAGGTTCGGTGTACAACGCCTCGGAACTGGCTAATGAGGTGGGCGTGACCTCAAAGACGATACAGTCGTGGACGTCCATTCTTCAGGCTTCCTACGTGGTGTATCTCTTGCCCCCTTATTATGAGAATACCCGTAAGCGTCTCACCAAGTCGCCCAAGATGTATTTCTGCGACACCGGGCTTGCTTGCTCCCTGTTGGGGATAGAGACACCCGGGCAGCTGGCTTTCGACAAGATGCGGGGGCATCTCTTCGAGAACATGATAGTGACGGAAATGTTGAAACGCCGTCTGAACGAGGGCAAGGAGAGCAACCTGTATTTCTACCGCGACTCTAACCAGAACGAGGTGGACATCCTTCTCGACCTCCACTCCTCGTTGGAGGCGATAGAGGTGAAGAGCGGCATGACTTTCAGTCCGTCTTTCGAGGATGCCCTGAAGAAAATCGGCACTTGGGTTACACCGCCCGTCTCCAGCCGCACGATAGTCTATGCCGGTTCGCTGGAGAACAAAAACGGCGACATCCGGCTGGTGAACTATCAGAATATATAGTGGCAGAGGGCTACTCCAACACTTTGAACAAGTCGTCCAACACGACGCTTGCTTGCGTGGTGTATTGGTAAATGCCAGGGGCAACGCCCTGCGTGGTAACAAGCACAAGGTGTACAGCCTTTTTGGTCTTGCTCACTTGTTGGAATACAACGCGCTTGCGCGCCATCTCCTGGGTGTATTGCGCGGAGATGGAATATTCCGTGTCAGAATATTTCATTTCGCAGAGGTCGATGATGCCGTCGTTCCTGTCAATCAGCATGTCTATCTGCACGCCTCCGTAGCCTTTCTCTTCGTCGGGACGGCATCGCCAAGAATAAACGCCGGTGAGCACGCCGCTGATGCCTAACTTCATTTTTATCTGTTCCACGTGGGCGAAGCACACCCTCTCGAAAGCCAGTCCGCACCATGTGTTGTATTTCGGCATGCCGTGGATGGCTTGCCAGTAGTTCGCCAGCTCTTGGTTGCCTTTCACAAACTCGAAATAGAACAGCGTAAAGGGGTCAATCAACTGATACAGGGCATCCTTTGTTTTCTTCCCCAAGGCATTGTACTTGCGGATGAAACCGCACCATTCAAGGTCTTCGAGGAGGGATGTGATACCCCCTCCAGATGCAAGTCCTAATTCTGCGCATAGTTCATCCCTGCTTATTCCGCATTTCTTCTTTGCCAAGGCTTCTATAATGTCCAAATATGGCTGCGGATTGGCAAACAGTGAGGCATAGAGCATCCGAAACTCGTCGTGCAGGTCGCCGTCGGGTGAAAATACCAGTCTGTCCACTTCTTGCGCTATGCTACGCCCGGCTTGCAGAAGACTCCAGTAATAGGGTACGCCCCCAAACACCATATATGCCTCCAGTATTTGCATCCTGCTCATCGCGAGGTTTTGCGCTTCTGCCATTTTTTCACATGTGCTCAAATCAAATGGCTGCAAGGCTATCCTGTGCGACAGGCGATTGTGAAGACCGCCCTTGTTTTTCAGGATCTTCTTTACCATCCATGCCGTGGCACTGCCGCACACCACGAACACGATGTCCTTGCGGGCAGATGCCCAGCCGTTCCAAAACGCTTCCAACTCTGACAGGAAACTTGTTCTTGGCGCGTCCATCCAAGGCAGTTCGTCGAAGAATATCACTTTCTTTCCTTCCGGCAGACTTTCTATATACCGTTCCAGCTCGAAGAAAGCGTCTATCCAGTTGGTCAGTTGCGG
Organism: uncultured Prevotella sp.; assembly: GCA_963639565.1. GTDB lineage: Bacteria > Bacteroidota > Bacteroidia > Bacteroidales > Bacteroidaceae > Prevotella. The sequence goes on from CAVHWJ010000279.1 coordinate 2,839, forward strand.
CACATCTTTCAGTCCGTGAACTTTCAGGGCATTTCTGAACCGTGCCAGCTGCTTGCGCAGAGACATATTGGCGGCACCAGTAAACTGGAATGTAAAATGATAATCATAGGACTCCCGTATCAGGAATGTTTTACCCACACGCCTCCTTCCATATACGGCGATAAACTGGGAATACTCAGAGTTAAGGGCATCCTGCAAAATCTGTCTCTCTTTTTCACGTCCTACCAGCATATCTCTTTCTTTATAAATTACACTTCCTTGTCGTTGAGTTTTGCCGCAAAGATACCCTTTTTTGCTTTCAAATTCGCCAAATCTCAAAAAAAAAAGCACATTTGGCGAGTTTGAAGACATTTTTCGTTTTTCAATACAAAAAGAACGGAGTTTGGACAACTTTCCAAACTCCGTTCTTTTTGTGTTAAATGCTTCCTTTAATACGCCATGCGCACGGCGAAGGGCTGTTCCCCTTCACCTTTTATTATATACATTCCGTGGGGGAGACCAACGGGGGAGACCTGAACGCCGTCGAGGGTGTACACGCGGAGTGTGCCGCGGTAGCCGTCGGCGGTAACGTTGCCGTTGATGATGCGGATGTCGGGACGTATGGCGGAGCCGTTGTTGAGGCTCGCGATAGATGTTGTGGATGACTCGCCGACGCGGGCGATAGCCGCATTCTCCACGATGCCCGTGGAACTGTCGATGAGGATAGCCACGGCGTTGAGGTTGGAGCGGTTAGCCACCGTGCTCGGTATCTCAATCTTCGCAGTGTAAGTCTCCGTCTTGTTCACCGTCAGTTCGCTCGGCACGCTGCCGTCGATGCCCTCGTGGCCGTAGGTGGCGCGCGCCACGTGCTGCAAGGGGTCAGACACGTAGCTGCCCTTGTTCTCGA
>CAVHWJ010000280.1:0-3700 GCA_963639565.1 uncultured Prevotella sp.
CTCGGACTTCTCGGACTTCTCGGACTTCTCGGACTTCTCAGACTGCTCAGACCTCTCGGAGTAGTCTGAGTAGTCTGAGTTGTCCTGTCAGTCCTCCCAGCTCTCCCAGTCCTCCCAGCAGTCCCCACCTTATTATATTATAGCCTCGCTCTCCCTCTCCCCCTTAACAAGATGTAAGTATACCGCCGCTAAAATTTACATATTTTGCGATATTTATTCCTTTGGATTACTATTTACGTTAAAAAAACGGCAGTATTCATGGTTTTTTTGATTGTTGTATTGCAAGGAAATAAAATAATAGCTAATTTTGCAAAAACGTAACAAAATTATAATTTATTCATTCATTAATTAGGGAAGAGAGTATTTATGGAAAAAAGACTAACTATGCTCTTGGCCTCGTCTTTCCTTTCCGTGGGAATGGCAATGGCCCAGACAGAAGTCTCAGGTACCGTAATATCTCAGGAAGATGGCGAGCCTGTTATAGGTGCAACCATCAAGGTCAAAGGCACCAACGCAGGTGTCGTGACGGATATTGACGGTAAGTTTACGCTGAACTCCCCGAACGCAAATCCGGTTCTCGTGGTAAGCTACATCGGAATGGAACCACAGACCGTGAAGGGAAAGAAGGGTATGAAGATTGTTCTCAAGCCGGAAGACGCTCAGCAGATTCAGGAAGTGGTCGTGACCGGTATCATGAAACAGGACAAGCGACTGTTCACCGGAGCCACCACAAAGATTGACGCCGACAAGACTAAGCTCGACGGTGTGGCTGACCTCACGCGCGGACTTGAAGGACGCGTGGCCGGCGTGCAGCTCGAAAACGTGTCGGGAACTTTCGGTACCGCCCCCAAGATCCGCGTCCGCGGCGCTTCTTCTATCTACGGCTCGTCAAGCCCGCTGTGGGTTGTCGATGGCGTCATCATGGAGGATGCCGTGAACGTAAGCTCCGACGACCTCTCTTCCGGCGACGCCCAGACGCTTATCGCCAACGCCATTGCAGGACTTAACCCCGACGACATCGAGAGCTTCCAGGTGCTCAAAGACGGTTCCGCCACCTCTATCTACGGTGCGCGCGCCATGTCGGGCGTGGTGGTTGTCACCACTAAGAAAGGTAAGGCCGGCAAAAGCTCGATCAACTACACGGGCGAGTTCACATACCGCCTGAAGCCAAGCTACAGCAACTACAACATATCCAACTCGCAGGAGCAGATGGGTATATACAAGGAAATGGCCGCCAAGGGATGGCTCGAATACGCCTCCCTCGTGAACAGCTCCACTTCCGGCCTCTACGGCAAGATGTATAACCTCATCAACACCTACGACAAGACAAACGGACAGTACGGGCTGCCCTACACGGACTCTGCCATGAACGGCTACCTCCAGCAGGCCGAGTTCCGCAACACCGACTGGTTCGACCTGCTGTTCCACAACAACCTCACGCAGAACCACTCCGTGAGCGTGTCTACGGGTACAGACAAGGCTAACCTCTACGCCTCTCTCTCCGTCTACGACGATCCGGGATGGACAGACCGCAGCGAGGTGCAGCGTTACACGGGCGTGATGAACGCCACGTTCAACCTGAGCAAGAAACTCAGCGTCACCCTGCGCACCAACGCCAGCTACCGCAAGCAGCAGGCCCCGGGTACGCTCAACCAGAGCGTGGACCCCGTGAGCGGTTCGGTGAGCCGCGACTTCGACATCAACCCGTTCAGCTACGCCCTCAACACCTCGCGCACGCTGGACCCCAACCAGACATACACGCGCAACTACGCCTCGTTCAACATCTTCAACGAGCTGGAGAACAACTACATCGACATCAACGTGCATGACGTGAAGTTCCAGGGCGAAGTGACGTGGAAACCGGTGAAGCACGTTGAGGTGAACCTCCTCGGCGACTACCGCACGATGCGCTCCTCACGCGAGCACATCGTGATGAACAACTCCAACCAGGCTGAGGCTTACCGCGCAGGAGTGGACAACCCGAACGTCATGTACAGCAACACCTACCTGTACACCGACCCCGACGAGAAGAACGCCCTGCCTATCTCGGTGATGCCCACGGGCGGTATCAACATCATGGACGAGAACTCGGTGACGCAGCTCGACTTCCGCGGCACGGTGCGCTACGACAACACGTGGAACAACACCCACATCTTCAACGCGCTCGCCGGTATGGAGGCCAACCGCGCCGACTACGACTCGCGCCACGACGAGGAATACGGCATCGACTACAACAACAGCCGTCTGCAGTCGCTGCCCTACCAGTTCTACAAGCAGGCAAAGGAGGAAGGCCTTGAGCGCGTTTCCTACTCAAAGTCATGGAACCGCCGCCTCGCTTACTTCGCCTTCCTGAGCTATTCTTACAAGGGCCGCTATACAGCCAGTGTCACGGGCCGCTACGACGGCTCCAACCAGCTGGGCCGTTCAAGAAGCTCTCGTTGGCTGCCTACGTGGAACGTTTCCGGCGCGTGGAACGCGCACGAGGAGGAGTGGTTCACGAAATGGGCGCAGGCCCACAAGAACTGGCTGTCTCACGGAACTCTCCGCCTGAGCTACTCGCTCGTGGGTGAGCAGACAACCGCTTCCAACGCCCTCGCCATCTTCCGCTCCGGCATCCAGTGGCGTCCGCAGGGCGACCAGCAGGAGAACTACATCTATCTCTCGCAGCTCGCCAACAGCAACTTGACTTACGAGAAGAAAAAGGAGTTCAACGTGGGTGTGGACCTCGGTTTCCTCAACAACCGCATCAACCTCACCACCGACTGGTACTGGCGTAACAACTACGACCTCATGGGTTACGTGAACACGGCCGGAGCCGGCGGTGAAGTGCGCAAGTTCGCCAACGTGGCTTCGATGAAGTCGCGCGGTGTGGAGGCGACAATCTCTTCCCAGAACATCCGCACCAAGGATTTCGACTGGACAACCGACTTGACATACGCCTACACGAAGACGGAGATTACCGACGTGCTCTCACAGGCCAACGTGATCAACCTCGTGTACAACTCGGGAGCCAACATCCGCCAGGGCTATCCCCACCGTTCGCTGTTCTCAATTCCATTCGTGGGACTCAACGACGAGGGTATTCCGCAGATTATCAACGAGGCCGGCGAGGTGACTACAACCGACATCAACTTCCAGGAATATCAGGATCTCGGCTTCCTCAAGTATGAGGGCCCCACGGAGCCTACGATGAACGGCGGTCTCAACAACACGCTGCGCTACAAGAACTGGCGACTCAACATCTTCGTCACCTATTCTTTCGGCAACAAGATACGTCTCGACCAGGTGTTCTCCTCAAGCTATTCCGACATGTCGGCAATGCCTAAGGAGTTCAAGAACCGCTGGGTGATGCCGGGCGACGAGAACGTGACCACGATTCCCGCAATCGCCAGTGTGCGCCAGTATTACAACGACACGTACCTGTCATACGCCTACAACGCCTACAACTATTCCACGGCGCGTGTGGCTGACGGCGGCTTCATCCGTCTGAAGGACGTTTCGCTCACATACGACGTGCCGCGCTCGTTCCTCTCCAAGATTGGCCTTTCCACCGCTTCGCTCAAGCTCGACGCCACGAACCTCTGTCTGCTCTACGCCGACAAGAAGCTCAACGGACAGGATCCTGAGTTCGTGAACTCCGGCGGTGTGGCAACGCCTCTCTCAAAGCAGTTCACTCTTACAGTCCGCCTCGGACTCTAAT
>CAVHWJ010000281.1:0-3694 GCA_963639565.1 uncultured Prevotella sp.
AACCGTCCATTGCCGTTACCGTAAGCGCCAACACCTTCTCTGGCAGAGTTACGTCCTGGGGAAAGCAGAGCGTAGTCATGCGGTTGGTTTCTGCGGTAGTGCCGAGCGTCAATGTCGTCGCCTCCTGCACCTTGCCGTACTTATATACGTTGTTCGTTCCATCAATCAAAGCCACAGGGTGATTATCTGTTCCTATTATCTGTCCCCAACCGGTCTCGCCGCTATCCTTGTTGCTGTTCAGCAGATATGCCAGTTCGCCGGTCTTGTAGGCATCGGTAGCGATATTGGCAGTGCTGTTAGACAGTGAAGGATAAGTGGGATTTGTTTCTATGCTGACAGAAGAGTATGAAGTGTGGCAGTTCTTCACCTTTCCATAAAATGTACATACAATGCCAGTCGTGTTGTCTACATTTGTCGGCAAGTCCAAATCTCCCAAAGCCCAACAACCTTGTATTGTGGACCGAGACGAATGCCCAACCACAACGCCAACATAATAAACAGTGTCATTGCCATCAATCTTTGCGTTCACTATACCGAGATTTTTAATCAAGTTGTTCCCTGTCCACCCGATAAAGCCCCTGTATTTTGCACTATTAATATAGAGGTTGCTGATTGTGTGGTAATTTCCATCAAAAGTACCGCCATACTGAGCGCCACCAGACATAGTGCCATTACCGATTGGTGTCCACGCCTCGTTGTTCAAGTCAATGTCAGCCATCAGCCTGGCGTTTGCTGACGTGTTCTGCGTTGTTCCGTCAGTAAGATCACCGTTCACCAAGTCGCGGAACCATTTCAACTGAGCGGCGGTGCTTATTTCATAATAGCCGTCGTCGCTGAGTGTCGGCACATCATCAGATGTAACTGTGGCGTAAGCCCCCAATCCGGGCAACATCGCGAGAAGCGCGAGCAGCAGCCAAGCAATATTTCGCCGGCAATGTCTTTGCGTGAATGATTTTGTCTTCATAATCGTTAAGTCTTTATACTCCACCCGATGATATACAAGCGGAGTGGGTTAGAATAAACTCTGATTTCTCAGCACTCTTTTATAATCCAATCGCCAATGGTACGCTGCTGACTGTCGTAGTTCACGCCAATCTTGAAGAGGCGTTTGCCATCGGCGGAATAGGGGATGAGATAGCCCTTGTCGTCAATCTGACGGAGGGCATCAGCCGCCGAACCGTCGTATTTCAGTTCGAAGACATACACCGCGTCGGGCAGATGCAACACCGCGTCGGCACGCCCCGCGGCACTGTCTTCCTCCACACGGACGAGCGCGCCCATGAGGTTGAAGATGAGATAGAAGACGGTTTGGAAATCCCGCTCGTTCTTGTTTGAGAGGCGGTTGGAGATTCCGGCGAGAAAGGCTTTCAGCTTCGACAACGCCCCCTCCACGTTGCCCTCGTAGAGCCGTTCGATGAACTGTATCACCAGTCCGTTGTTGTCCACCGACACCGGCGACAGGTAGTTGGGCGCAAGGCTCTTCAGCATACCGACACGCACCTCGGTGTTGGGGTAGCCAAGGGTGTAGCTCTTGGTCAGCGGACTGTATTTCTTTATCGTCAAGTAGCCGCTCTGATAGAGCAGCGGCAGGGCCGACGTCATCTGTTCGGGCGACACGTCGAAATCGTCCACGCTGATGCCGCCCTGCTCAATGTCGGTCACGTTCACGTGGTATTTCTGGAGGCTCTTGATGAGATAGCTCGGGGTGCCGGAGCCGAACCAAAAGGATTCTATCTCATGTCCGCTCAATGCCCTTACCATGCTGAATGGATTAAAAATGTCTTCGGAATTCTTGCTGAAATGATAGCCGTCGTAATATTCCCTCAATTGCCCGAGACACTCATCATACGTGACGCCAAGGGCGCGCCCCAATTTTTCCACGTCAGAGCGCATCATTGTGGTGAGTTCCGCCATACTGATGCCGCAGATGGCAGAATACTGGTCAAACATACTGATGTTGTCGAGGTTGTTCAGCTCACTGAAGATGCTGAGTTGCGAGAACTTGGTGATGCCGGTGATGAATGTGAACTCAAGATAGGGGTCGAGTTTCTTCAGCGGACTGTAAAAGTTCTGCATTATGCGGCGCAGCTGTTGCAGGTTGTCCTTCTCGTGAACCACGTCGAGCAGAGGCGCGTCGTATTCGTCGATGAGGACTACAACCTTTTTGCCAGTCTGTTCGTGGATAGTCTGCACCAGACGTATCAGCCTGATATTGGCATCCCTATACTCCTCTTTGCAACCGTAGAGTTTTTCATACGGTTCCAGTTCGCTATCGAGATAGCACGTCAGTTGCTCCGCGTCGAAATGCTTCGCGCCGCTCATGTCGAAATGCAGCACGGGATATTTCGTCCACTCTTTCTCATAGTTTTCAATGGCAAGCCCCTTGAAGAGTTCCTTTCTCCCCTCAAAATAAGCTTGCAGCGTGGAGACAAAGAGCGACTTGCCGAACCGCCTTGGGCGGCTCAGAAAAACATATTTCATCCCTTTTCTGCGGAAATCCACGATATAAGGTGTCTTGTCCACATAAAGGTAATTCCCTTCGCGTATTGTCTCGAATGTCTGTATCCCAACAGGATAACGTCTCACTGTTTCCTCCATAATCCAACGCTTGTAATTTCTTCGCTAAGTTATGAAGAATTATCGGAACGGGCAAGATTGGGGAGAATTTTTTTGGGAACTATTAACCAAAAAGAGCCTGCCTTTTTGGGGCAAGCTCTTTTTCGGTTTTCGCCTTCCGGCGACAAAATTCTTTCAGCTTTTACTTCACCGTCACCTTCTGGCCGTTCACCACATAGATGCCGGCGGGGAGGGTGGCGGTGGATGTCATGCCGCGGCCGATGAGTTTGCCGTCCACGGTGTAGACATCAAATGCCTTGGCGGCGGAAGATGTCTCAGCGGAGTCGATGCCAGAGGGGTCGAGAGCCGCGGTGGGGGCAGACTCGCCATCGGCGTAGACAGCCGTAACGGCATAGTCGCTGGCGAGGGACGCACTGCTGTCCACCCACTCGAGGGTAGACGCGCTGACGGTCTTCACGAGTTCGTTGTCGCGGTAGATGTTGTAACCGGTGAGCACGCCGTTGCCGCCCTCGTAGGTCACGTCGTCAATGCCAAGCATGAAGCCGCCCTCAGAGGTTACGTGATGGATGGCGAAGAACGTCGCGCCCTCGGGAACGTCGAAGCTGACCTCTTCCCAAGCCTTGCTCTCAACGGTGACGGTCTTCACGAGAACGAAGTCCTCACGGCTCTTGCCGCCCTTGGAATAGAGCAGTTCGATGGTCTCGGGATAGTTGTTCTCGCTGTCGTACTGGTTGAGGGCGAAGAACTTGATTGTCTGCTTCTTGCCTGAGAGCGACGGACTGATGAGCCAGTTGTCGGCATCCACATAATTATCGTCAAGAATGCTGTAGAACGCTGTGGCGTATTTCTCGCCGCCGTGGGCAGCCACGCCGGGGTCGCTGTCGAGCAGACCGTCCATTGCGCCCGGCTCGAAAATCTCAAAGGCGAAGGGTTCGCCAATGTTCATCACGTCGTCGCCGGTGAACACCTCGCCCGTGTAGCCCTTGTCGCCATCGATGCACGTCCATGCGCCGAAGTTGTCCATAGACCACGTGGCGTAGTCCTCAAAGCCGTCGGTAACAACGCCGTCGGTGCTTGCGGGAGCCGTCCACGCCACCTTCACGCCGTCGCCGTCCTT
>CAVHWJ010000282.1:0-3660 GCA_963639565.1 uncultured Prevotella sp.
TCACCTTGCGCTCGTGGTAAGGCTTCTCGTTGTCGGTGATGAGCACGTGGAGACCTGCCTTGTGTGCGGGGAACTCCTCTTTCATCTGCTCAACCGTCATGTTCTCTGCCTTCTCGATAACCCACAGGTGGAAGCACTCAGCCTTTACAACGAGGTTGTCCTTGTAGCAAACGGTCTGCTGTATTTCCTTGATGGTGTCGCGGGGGAATCCGGGAACGATGCGGTCCACGAGCGTTGCGCAAACGAAGCAGTTGTCGGTAAACCATTTCTTGAAGCCCTCGTAGTCGGCGCCCATGTCCTCTTTCCAGAGTTCGATATACTGGTAGATGCACTCCTTGAGGTGGTGTCCGTTCAGGAAGATAAGCTCGCAGGGCATGAGGATCATTCCCTTTGAGGGGTCGCCCTCGAAGAACTTGTAGCGGTGGAAGAGCAGCTGAACGAGCTTGCCGGGATATGAGGCGGCGGGAGCGTCGGTGAACTTGCAGCTGTCGTCGAATGCGATGCCAGCCTCGGTGGTGTTAGAGATGATGAACCTCATCTCGGGCTGCTCTGCCAGTGCCATGAAAGCCTGGTTCTGAGTATATGGATTGAGTGCTCTGCTTACAACGTCCACACGCTCCAGCGTGTTCACGGGCTGACCGTTCTCCTTGCCCTGGAGATTAACGTGATAGAGGCAGTCCTGACCGTTGAGCCAGTCCACCATACCGCCGGCCAAAGGCTGCACGATAACGACAGAACCGTTGAAGTCTGTCCTCTGGTTCATCTTCCATACAATCCAATCCACAAAAGCGCGGAGGAAGTTACCCTCGCCGAACTGGATGATTTTCTCAGGCATCACGCTCTTAGGAGCGGTCCTTTTGTTTAAAGCTTGCAATTCTTTCATGATTTGTATATGTTTTTGAAGTTGTTTTTACCTTATTAGATTTAAAGGGGACGGACGCAGTGTCTCCGCTGTGCTTTCCAAATCCGATGCAAAAATAACATTTTATTCGTTACGGCGGTTCTTTTCGGCGTACTTTTTTTTACGAAAAGGTTTTCACCGCCACAGGAACCACCGCGCCGCCGGGCTATTACATCGTGAAGGCGTTGAAACCGCCGTCCACCACAGCCACTGTGCCGGTGACGAATTTCGCCGCGTCGCTCATCAGGTAGTGTATCGTGCCGCAGAGTTCCTCGGGGTCTCCCATCCTGCCGAACGGCGTCTGTGTTATCACGTCGTTGCCGCGCTTGGTGTACGACCCGTCGGGGTTCGTCAGCAGGTCGCGGTTCTGCTCCGTGATGAAGAAGCCCGGGGCGATGGCGTTCACGCGTATGCCCTCGCCGAACTTCTTGGCACATTCCGTGGCCATGAACTCGGTGAAATTGCTGATGCCGGCCTTTGCGGCGGCGTAACCGCATACGCGTGTGATGGGGCGGAACGCCGCCATTGAGGAGAAGTTGATGATAGAACCCTTGCCCTGCTTCACCATGGGTTCGAGGAATATCTGCGTGGGGATTACGGTTCCCGTGAGGTTGAGGTTGAGCACTTTCTGGAAATCCTCTATCTTCAGGTCGAAGATGTTGCCGTCGGGAGCTATCACCGCGCCCGCCATGTTGCCTCCTGCGGCGTTGAGCAGCGTGTCCACCCTGCCGTATTTGGCGAGGATGTCGTCGCAGTTCTTCTTCACCACCTCCTGGTTCATCACGTCGGTCTTCATGAACTCGCACTTCCCTCCTGCGGCGGTTATGTCGTCGGCGATTGCCTTGCCCACTTCTTCTTTCCTGCCGAGGATTACCACCTGCGCCCCTTCAAGGGCGAGGTATTTGGCGATGCACCTTCCGAGGATGCCAGTTCCGCCCGTGATTACCACCACATTGCCTTTTATGTCAAATAACTTGTTCATTTTATTTCGTTTATTTTTTTACATTAAATGTATACCGATAAAATTCTTCACCTTCACCAACAAAAAATTTATGAAAAATTCGTGGTAAATTTATGGTCATTCGTGTCAAGAAAAAAACGATTTACTTTTGAACATAAATTTTCATGAATTAACCATAAATTTGTTTCGGTGTGTTTACTCCCAAAATCCGGGCTGCGAATACTGTTTTCCCAGTTCCCTGTCCACGGTGGCGATGATGCCCTGCACCTGTCCCATGGCGAACATCCTGCCGAGGAAGCTGTAACCTGCGTTGTAGCCGCGCTCCGCGTCGCCGAGCATCGTCATTCCGTGGTCCACCCGCATCGGCAGACGGCAGATGTTGGGGTTGCCATTCCTGTTCTCCTCCTCTTTCTCGAAGATGCGCGTGAGTTCGATGAGGTCTGCCCTGCCCCCGAGGTGCGACGCTTCGGTGAAGTCGCCGTTGCCGAAGATGTGGCACGAGCGCAGATGCACGAACCATGTCCTGCCGGCGTATTTCGCGGCGAGTTCCTGCACGTTGTTGTGCGCCCCTGCCGACAGCGACCCGGCGCAGAACGTCAGTCCGTTGTGGGGGTTGTCCACAGCCTTCAGGAACCAGTCGATGTCGTCGTCGCAGGTCACAATCCTGGGCAGCCCCAGTATCTGGAATGGGGGGTCGTCGGGGTGTACGCACATATACATGTCGTATTCCTCGCACGTGGGCATTATCGCCGAGAGGAAATAGCGCATGTTCTCTCGCAGCTGCTCCTTGGTGATGCCCTTGTAGAGGTCGAGCAGCTGGCGGAAAAGTTCCACGGGGTGCTCGTCGTCCTCCTTGATGTTGCCGCTCACGAAGCCCTGCGTCTTCACGATGATGTTCTCCACGAGCTTGTGGTTGTCCTCCGCCGTCATGGTCGCCTTCAGCTTCTCCACCTCGGCGAGCACCTCGTCGCTCCAGTCCTTCTCCGCCCCCTCGCGCTTCAGGATGCAGATGTCGAAATAGGCGAACTGCGCGTGGGAGAAATACAGGTTCGTAGTGCCGTTGGGGTTGGCGTGGTCGAGGTCTGTCCTCGCCCAGTCGAGCACCGGCATGAAGTTATAGCAAATGGTGTGTATGCCCTCCAGCGAGAGGTTCTTCAGGCTCTCCTTATAGTTCTCGATGAGCCTGTCCCTGTCGGGTCCCGCGTATTTGATACTTTCCGAAACCGGAAGGCTCTCCACCACCGACCAGCGCATCCCGTAGCTCTCGATGTATTCCCTCAGGTCGCGTACCTTCCCGCGCGTCCAGACTTCTCCGTTCGGCACGTCGTGCAACGCCGTCACGATGCCCTCCACGCCGATTTCGCGCAGCATCCCGAGCGTTATCTTGTCGTTCTTGCCGAACCATCTCCAAGTTCTTTCCATATTTATATGTTACTTTTTATAGTTTGATTTAAGCCAAAAATGAAGTGCCGTATGTTTCTTCCCTGCAAAATTAGCGCAATTTAATTAAAGCGCAAAGCCTTTCACCACATTAATTGCAGAATTGCGAAAGTTCACGCTACCTTGCAGAAAGCTGAAAATCTTACGTTTTGAACATTTTTTAGTCAAGAAATGAAAAATCAGTACAAAAATTTGTGCAATGTGCATCCCCCTATGCAAAAATGCACAAATATTATAACTAACTGACAATCAATAATAGTGATATTTTATGTAATGATATGCACAAGGGCTTATGCACTGCACAAATTGCACAAACTCAAAATCGGAACGAGAAATGACAAGAATTGCGAAAACCGCG
>CAVHWJ010000283.1:0-3637 GCA_963639565.1 uncultured Prevotella sp.
ATATTACAGAGAACGACCTGTTCTTCGTATGCAGCATGATTGAGCGTGTGGCAAGGCAAGTGAGGCAGCGCAACAAGTATGTGGTAAACAAAATCGGCTACCGTGGGTTGCTGCACCAACTTTCCGTCGCCGGGACATCCCATTGCGAGAATCCGCTGAAAATAGCCGACGGCTGGATTAACGACTACTGTCTGGAACAGGGCAGTTTCGACATAACCGCCGTAGATCCCGAACTGTGTCCCCACATCCCAACCCCTCTCGACATGGGGAAGGTGTACACACGCCTCATCCTGCAAACCCGGTCTGATACCGAAGACTATGCCGAGGGCATCGTCAGGGTGTACAACAACGACATTTGCGAGACTATCGACAACTACAACGGTTCCGCCTACTACGAACCTTCATACTTTATCGCCAGAAGCTATTTCGCCGGAGGATTCGTGTAGAGGCGCAGCCCCATACGCTGCTGTAGTATTAGTGAGGCAATATCTGTCATAGACGCAGAAAGTGTCAGATGCTGCCTTTTGAATTGCAGCTTCTGACACTTTCACGAGAATATCAGTAGGTCTTACTGCTTTTATTGTATAAATTCTACATCATCAACTATCAATTTCTGCTTACCGTAAGTATAGTATCCAAACCCTGTATATTCCAAAGGCATGTAGCGGACTTTCATTATTTGCAATCCATTAACAGCAAATGTCAAAGTTGAATTGTCTGACTCCAAGTCCCACTCTTGCTTGAGTTTCCTCGTTTTTCCCCATTTGATACTTTGCGAAATGGAACCAACCAATCTGTTGTCTACATACCGCAGGAATCTTACCGTTGTCTCGTCAAATACGAAAGCATAGAATGTTCCGTCATCCTTATAATTGAAGATGAGACCGGCAAGTTTCTCTTCATCTAATTTGCCGATTGTTACATTCGTGCGCACTTTGAAAGAACGCTGTATGTTCAAAGGAGCATAGCAGAAACACGTGAAGTATGTGTTTTCGCCAACTTGTTTTCCGGTCATTGCAGACCAGAATTTGTTTTCGCCTTTTGACGTGATAGTAAGCACGCCCTTGTCTATTACAGAAGTTCCTGCATCACTCTCTGCCGCACACTCATTCCAATTCAAAGAATTTGAATCGAACGTTTCTTTCATGCTTTGCGCTTTTGCGCCCGCCAATGACATAATCATTGCGCTTAATAAAACGAATGTCTTTTTCATGTTTTTACAAATTATTCAGTTTGCTTATTCTTGTCTGTAACTCTTGTACTATTCCCTCAAATTCTTTTGGAATTCTGTCTATGGCTTCAAATTCACCGTGCTTTGCAGCTTGTGAAGAAGCCACTTCTGATTCTATCTTTATTTGGAATGCCACTTTTGAGGGAGTTGAAATGTCACGGATTGTCACTCGGTTGCGAATTTGCTTTTCAGTTAGATTAAAAGTCTTATATTGCCAAGTGGTTTGGACAAAGCCGCCATCGAGGTCGGATGTTGCTATCTCGTCAAAATAGTTTAGCAGGATTTGGTGCATCAATTTCCACGCCTTTGAAACATCCACTTTTTTGTCTTCTATCGTATAATATTGCGGGTCTATGTTTATTGTGAAATACTTATTGACAATGCCAGATGCTGCGGATGCACGATAGAACCCATCTTGTTGCAAGGTGTAGGATATGGCGTTTCGCTTGTCACTGCCATAAAACTTGGTGTTAACCGAGATGTATTCATTACATTCCAAGCGAATTACCGCTACCTCTTTGCTCTTAGGTCTGGTAAATTCGGCATAGCCATATCCTAAGAGATTGTTGTTTACATAGATTGCCGCCTCTTTGGGTAGAACTGTAATCTTTATGATTTTTTCCTTGGCAAAACCTGTGGAAGTTAAGCCGAACAACAGAGCTATTAGTAATAGTAATTTCTTCATATCTTGTTTATTTTGAATGATTTTGCCTGTCCGAAGAATAAAATAGGTCGTTAGGTATTTGTATTTCTATAAGATTTTTGTTGCGCCCCCTTATGGGATAAGTTTGAGTATATATTACGTTGCCATTCCTTTTGCAAACGATTTCGGCTGTACTCACGGCTTTAGGAAATGTATATGAAACAAGTCCCACTCCTGCATAATCGTCATTGATGTATATCTGAACATCCCTCTCGTTACATAAGAAACTTACCGAAGTCGGACTCGAACAAGAACTTGCCGCCAACATGCCAGCGATAGATGGAAATATGAGTAGTCTTTTCATAACAACTTCATTTTGCTGACTGTTTCCCCGAAGTAAGCGGTTAATAAAAGTATAGCATGGGAACTATTGCTGCATACCAGGACTGAGGTTGTGAAAGGACCCGCTTGTTGGTAATGAAGCAATAGCCCACGCTATGAGGTATATCGTCCCTTTTGAAAAGGGTGCAATAATCCCAAGCGTGAGCCGAATTGCCATTATCCAAACAAGTCTTGAAACTTCCACATTTCAGTCCTTGGATAATATCAAAACGCTCTATATTATGTTGAGCCTTCTACGCGGCAAGACTTCACGTGCCGCTCCAACTCGAATGCAAAGGTGATAAATTTTTCACAAAATTGTGTCATTAGTCGTGAGTTTTTGATGAAAAATTTGTTGTTTGGGTACACAGGTGGAGAAAGATTAGTAGATAAATCAATAAAAGCCCTATGTTTGTTGTCATATAAAGAAACTTTTGTATCTTTGCGTTATGGTAAAAATCATCGTATGCAAGTATTATGAGGCTAAAGGAAATCAATAAGGATTTGTATGATGTGGATGATTGGCTGAACGAGACTTGCGGTGAAGAAGGAACTCCTGAGCGCAAGGCTTTTCGTGAAGAGGCTGAAGCCTACTGTGTAGAGCAAATTAGTTGAACCGGTTATGTGATAAACGAATCTGTCCCAAACTTTGCAATGTTTTGCAAGTTTGGGACAAATCTGTTTTACTGTGTGCGCCTGATAGGACTCGAACCTACACGTCGTGAGACACCAGATCCTAAGTCTGGCGCGTCTACCAATTTCGCCACAAGCGCAGTTGCGTGGCTGCAAAGGTAAGAAATCTTTTTCTGACGTGCAAATGTAGGGGGATTATTTCGGCCAGTCGTCGGTGCGGAACGAACTTACAGGCAGACCGTCGCAGAAGAGGTCGCCGTCGGCCCAGTCCTTGAAGGCGTATCTCACGGCGAGGGGCTTCTTAACCTCGTCGCACTTCACATACATCTTGGAGCGGCTGATCCATGCCTTGGCAGGGTGGAAAACGCTGTCCTCGCCGGCAACTTCAACAAGGTCGCTCTTCAGTCCGTCCTTTCCGTAGACCCACATCCCGGCGCGGTCGAACGTTATCACTGCGGTGTCGCCCTTGAACTCCACGTCCTTGTAGCGTGCGCTCTCCGACGTGATGCCCTTTATGCCGTAGGTCTTGTCGAGGGCAAGCAGGGCGAGGCGCATCCCGGCGAGCTGCTTCTTGCGCGGATGGATGCCGTATTCCAGTCCGGCGTCCATAAGGCACGCCATGCCCACATTCTTGTTTATCATTTCAGCCCTTGCCTGTTGCTCGCGCAGGAAGGCACTGTTGTACTGTTCCCACTTTATCAGACTGTAATCGTAGGGGGCTATCTGACAGAAATAGAACGGGAAATCAC
>CAVHWJ010000284.1:0-3631 GCA_963639565.1 uncultured Prevotella sp.
AAATCGTTGGTTGCGCAGGGAATGGACATAAACGTAATATCCTCCGTCACCGGACTGTCGGCGGAAGAAATCCTGTCGTAAATGCCGTAGTGGACGGTCAATTGCTAACCGGTCACAAACCGTGACCGGTTCAATAATCAACACATCATCTTTCACTGCTGAATGTCTTTCATTCACATGCAAAACGCGCCTTTGCCAACCTCCCATCGTCCGATGGGAGACCTGTTATCGTCCGTTGGGAGAGCTGTTACCGTCCGATAGGAGACCTCCCAACGTCCGATGGGAGGTCGGAGAAGTTATGGTTCTTACCGAAAATAGTAGGTGTTTAGGTATAATAATGATGCCTGTCGCTATTTTGTTTTGCTCTCTTTTGCTTGTTTTAAGAAAAAACCATAACTTTACACCCGATTATATATACAGCCAGCATGGAAGGAACATCATCTATCACTATTGCCAACCGCGACGAAATGTTCGTCATACACCTCGACACCGTGGCTTATTTCAGGGCTGAGGGACATTACTCCACCGTTTTCTATCTCAGCGGAGCGAGGCTTCTCGTGCCGTGCGGACTGTCGAAGGTGAGGGAGAAGATACAGTCTGTCGCCGGTGGTTACGGCGATGCTTTCCTCCCCATGGGGCGCAGCTTGCTGGTAAACCGCCACGCCGTATGCTGTCTCAATTCTGCCAAGGAGACGATGCTCCTGCACGGCACAGGCGGACAGATTATCTCCGTACACGTGCCCAAGAGTGTAATCCGTTCGGTGATGCCCGATTTCGGTTTTTAGCCGCATTGTGTTAAAACCGCCCTGTTGGTGTGTTATTCCCCATTGTTCGTGAAACATACCATTTCGTTTGGCTAAGATATGTTTGTATTCCTTAAATTTGCAAACATATACGTAAATTGACATTAGACACAAACGATATATTATGAACGTAAAGAATGTAATACTGTCACTGCTGCTGCTTTCTCCAGTCTGCGCTTCGGCTCAGGTGGACTATTCCGTATTGTACGTAAATGAAGAGTCGGGTACGGAGTTTACCTGTATCACCACGGAGAACGACTACGTGTGCATGCCGCAGGTGAAACGCGGCGGGTCGAAGGTGAACTGGATGACAAACAGGATTATCGACGTTTCGGTGGACGGGGCGCAGCTTGCCTACCTGTCTTACAGGAACAACACCTCCAACATATTTATAAAGGACATCGGCAGGCAGGGCAGCTCCGTGCAGCGCACCAACCGTCAGGCGGTGCTCGACTTTTCCTATTCGCCCGACGGCAAGTATATAGCGTTTTCCGAAAAGTCGGGCAAGATGACGCAGATATACCAGACGGGTTCCAAGACCGGCTACATCTGCCGGCAGATAACGAGCGGCAACAAGGACTTTTCGCCTGTCTATTCCACCGACGGCAAAAACATTTTCTTCGCCCGCCAGGAGAATAACGGGGCGAGCGTGTGGAGCTACAACTTCGCCAACAACTTCCTTGCGAACTACACCAAGGGCATGAACCCCTGTCCGGTGGCAGGGGGCAACTCCATTCTCTGTGCGCGCACCAATGCCGATGGGTTCAGCGAGATTTGGAAGGTGAACTATGACACGGGGGCGGAGGAGTGCATAGTGTCTGTGCCGCAGCGCAGCTTTACCACCCCGTCGGTGTCGCCCGACGGCAAGTGGATCCTGATGGTGGGCAGCAGCGTGCTTGCGAACGGCAAGCAGCAGTATGCCAACACCGACATATACGTGTGCCGCACCGACGGCACGCAGCTCACGCAGCTGACGTATCACGCAGCCGACGACCTCAGTCCCGTGTGGAGCCGCGACGGCAAGTATATCTATTTCATTTCGCAGAGGGGCAGCGCGACGGCGACAGCCAACGTGTGGCGGATGAATTTCGCATTGTGACGGTAACAGTAACATAACGTATAAATAACAAAATCAAGAATCATTATGAAAGGTATGAAATTGTTCGCGGCTGCGGCTATGCTCGCAGCTTGCACCACGGCTTCGGCCCAGTTCAGCAACGCCAAGGGCGGCAGTTCAGAATCCTCAGCGAGCGGATGGAGCACGGTATGGGTTCAGTATAACCCGACCACGGTTTCTGCGGACGGAGGCGGCAGCACAAGCGCAACCGGATTTTCTGCCGGCTACAGCCGCGCTTTCAGCGTGTCCAAGTCAATTCCCCTCTATGTTGAGGGCGGTGCCGGCTTGCAGTACACCTGGGCAAGCGAGGACGGAGATGACACCAAATGGCTGTCTGTAAAGATACCGGTGGACGTTACTTACAAGTTCCAGATTCCCAACAGCTCTATCGCGATTCTTCCTTATGCGGGATTGAATTTCAGAGTAAATGTGTGGGGTGAAAGTAAATACGGTGACAACTCAGTCGACGTATTTGACAAGGACAAGATGGGTGACGACTTCGTGTGGAACCGCTTCCAGGTTGGATGGCGTGCCGGCGCGAAGGCTCATTTCGGAAATAGCTTCATGGTCGGCGTAGGCTACGGTCACGATTTCAACGAACTTTGCAAGGAAACAAAGCTGGGCGAGTGGTCACTGCAGTTAGGCTACATGTTCTAAGCGGAGAGACATTATTTTTAAACTTGGTCGCGGGAGCTTTGCGGCTCTTGCGGCCTTTAATATAAAAGTACAGGCAAATGGTTAAGGATATATTGAAATACGCGGCGGTAGCCGTGTCGGCTGTCTTGATGGGGCAGTCATTTACTTCGTGCAGCAACGGTGACGACGGCGGCGGGTCTTCTGACGGAAATCCGAACGCGGGAACAGTGAAAACTGCTGAGGGGACGAAATACCGCGTGACAAAAGCCGGCAACTATTCATACACTTACAACAGCGAGGGAAAACTCTCTTACATCAACCTGAGCAGTTACGATGGTTATAAAGTGTCTTACAGCCCGTTTAAGATGGAGCTGGTTGACAAATATTCTTCGGACGGGACACAGGTGATGGAAAACATCCGTGTAAACGGAAACGGATATATCACCGGCCTGAAAGAGACGGTGACAGAATCGAATTACGGTTCGAACTCCAATGTCAGTTTTTCTTACGACGGCAACGGCCATCTGGCGCGCATGACCGTTTCGGCTTCCGGTTGGGAGATATACAACGGTAAAAAGGAAACTTACAACGGAACACGTAACATTTCCTTTACGTGGGACGGTGGCAAGCTCACGAAAATCACCGGAACGTATTCCGGGGCTTATGATGACGAAAGCGAGACCATTGAGTTCTATTATGAAAAAAACTCCGAGGACAATCCTTTGTGTCAGTACACTCCCAACATCTTGAACCACATAATAGA
Organism: uncultured Prevotella sp.; assembly: GCA_963639565.1. Lineage (GTDB taxonomy): Bacteria > Bacteroidota > Bacteroidia > Bacteroidales > Bacteroidaceae > Prevotella. The sequence continues at coordinate 3,320 of CAVHWJ010000284.1, forward strand.
GGACATGGCTTCCTTGTCATGTATCGGTTACTTGGGCAAGGGTCCTTCGGCGTTGCCTTCAAAATGCGTAGTGACGGACAAGTCTGAAGGAAGTTCAAAAAGCCACACCACTTATTTTACTTACAATGTAAGTTCAACAGGGCTTGTGCAGTCTTACACAAGTTCTTCGACACGCTACTACATGGAGTATTCAACCGTGTCGGATTATTCCTCAAAGTAAGGAATGGAGGGTTTGCATAAAACCGATTTCCTTTAATTGTAAAATATAGCTTATCATCAGAATCCCGGTCAGCGTGATGTTGCCCGGGATTT
>CAVHWJ010000285.1:0-3571 GCA_963639565.1 uncultured Prevotella sp.
CATAAAATTTACTCTTTATAACTATAATCCCTCCCTTTTCTCCCTTTTTAACCCTCATGTTGGTCAATAATGGGGGGATTTTGGTCGAAAAGGAAGAGGTGGGGGAGGGGATTGGCAAAAATAAATTTATGAAAAATTCGTGGTTAATTTATGGTCAATTCATGTCAATAAGAGAATATGTTTTTTTTGAACACGAATATTCATGAATTAACCATGAAACAAAGTTCGGCGCATGAAGTGTAAGCCAATTTTCATAAATTTTTCCTGCGTGTGTCTCTCTCCAACATATTGTGGTATGGCAAATTTCGGTGTCAGACCATAATTTAACGAAATAAATTTCGGTGTCAGACCGTATTTCGGGGAAATAAATTTCGGTATCAGACCGTATTTTGGCGAAATAAATTTCGGTAATAGGGAAATTCTAAGGCAAAAATAAATTGTTACAGGACTGATAATCAGTCAAGTATCTGTGTTTATCCATGTAACCTGTGGGAGAGGCTCAAGTGTACGCGCCCAAAGAAGTGGTTATTCAACTATAGCGAGTACTTAAGCCGTAGCGGAATTTGGAGGTTACAAATAAATGCCGTACATTTGCCGGAGGTACATTTAAAGAAAGGATAAAGTTATGGCTTTGAAGATAAAGACACGCGAGGAGGCTTTGGCAGTTCTCCGCGGTATGGCGGAAAGGAAAAAAGAAATGGAGAGACAGGTGCAGGAGGAATTTTCCAAAGCGAGAAAAGAAGCGGAAAACTGAATAGACTGCTGAGTATTTATAAGAAACGGCTACATCGTTGGTTTGTCGTAGGGCGTGCGTTCGTGGAGATTGCGGAAACCCTCGATGCGGTTGGCGTTCAGAGAGCCGTCTTCCCACATCTTTTCCATTTCCTCGTCAGCCAGCTTGACGAAATAATCTGAGATTACCCTGTTCAAGTCCTGCAAAGCCTCGGGCGTTTTGATGAACGACAGCATGTCAAGGAGTTGCAACTGCGCCGTGTTCATTGTTGCTGCTTGTGACATATCGTATAACCTTTAAATGTTGCGTAAAGGTAAGGCGTTTCTCGGTAACAGGCAAGTTTCTTGCGGATTTTTTGTCCCTCTCCATAGATATACATGAAAAGTCGGCACGCTATGGCAGACGCTGACGGCGCATTTCTTGCCAGCTGACGGCGCATTTCTTGCCTGTATTCAGCACGGAGTACTGCTCTATTTGCCGCGGATTACTCCAGTACTCCATGCGGATTACTCCAGTACTTGACAAATCAAGCGGCAGTACTCGAGTACTTGGATTCTCCGGCATGAGTACTGAATTTTCCGGCAGGAGTATTTTAGGAGTATTTTTTCACCGAAAGGCAAAAAAACATCCCGCGTTTCTTTGACGATTGTCATAAAAACCGTAAATTTGCAGCGAATATATGTCGTAAGGAAAAAATCACGCAACCTCACGCGGACAAAAATTATCACGATATTAACGGGGTTGAAACGGAAACGAAACGTCCGCACGCTACTTTTGCAGCGCAATGGCGGATGGGCAGCATATCCGCACAAGGATCGGATGACGCTAATATATATAAGGTGTAATGGATGCGCCACAGACCCTCCGCCGCCACAGTCAGCATTTTCTAATTTAATAACTTACATACTCTTTTTTTTATGAAACATTATTTACAATCATTAGCCGTGCTCCTAATGGCCCTGATTTGCTGTAGGGGGGGGTACGCTGAGACTTGGGAAAAGACTGATTTACAGGACTTAACTGAAAATGATGTCTTTGTTATCGTTGATTTGAATACTAAAAAGGCGATGACAAACAACATGGGTACAAGCTCTCCTCCGGCGACATCCGATGTCACATTGAGTGATGACCAGTCGACTATTACTGACGGTGTGGATGGAACATTGAAATGGTATGTTTCAAGTACAAGCGACGGTTATGTTTTTTATACTGATAAAAGTAAAACGGCTTGGTTATATTGTACGAGTAGTACAGGTAAAGGTTGTTTAAGAGTAGGCACAGGGGCAAGTAATTATTTTACTCAGTCTTCCTCTAACAAATATTCGGGATTATATAATACTGGTCAGAAATACTACATTGGTGTTAATACTCAGTCAAAAGGTGACTGGAGGGGTTATGCTTCCACCTCTTCTGTAAGTTCCACGCAAATCGCCTATTATAAATATACTGACGGCTCTTCTTCTTCTAAAACAAACACTACCCTTTCTTTCCCCCAATCCTCATTCACATTCTCTACAACAGACGACCTGGCCTCTTTCGCAGGGCAGACCGCCACGCTCACGGATGATGAGGCTAAAACGGAATTGACAGGTAAGACAATCACTTATTCAAAGTCGGGCGACGACATATTTACTTCATTTGATGAAACCGGTAAACTCTCTCTCAACGGCACGGCAGGAACTGCCACCGTTACCGCCAAATTTGCCGGAGATGATACTTACAACAATTCTTCTGCATCTTACACTATTACTGTAAAGGAGGTAATTACCGACATTGCCACGCTGAAATCAAAAGTTACGGCTACAAGCTCTACAAAGGCTCAGACATTCACCCTGAAGCTGAACAATGCCATGGTGACTTACAAGAATGGCGACAACGTGTATTTGGAGGATGCCACCGGCGGTTTGTATTGCTCCGTTTCGGGCGGCATAACGACCTCAGATGGCACGAAGTTGGTTGCTAATGACAAGATTAACGGATTAGTGACTCTCTCAACCTATAAATATCAGGGGCAACGCCGTGTGACCTCTTGGACGCTTGATGCCGCCGCCACGGTGGAGAACGATGCGACGTTCACCCCGACAACGGTGACGATAGCAGAACTCAACTCCGACATAGACAAGTATGAGAATATGCGCATGAAAGTGGTTGGCGCGACGGTAAATGCCGCAATGTCAAGCAAAAAAACTACCATTACGCAGGACGGTTCTTCTATCACTCTTTTTGACAAAGGCAGCAATACATGGACACTCGCCGCTGACGACAATGTGGACGTGGAGGGCTATCCCTGCAATTACAGCAGCACCAAGGAAATCTGCGTTTGGAAATTGGGCGACGTGACAGTAAACAAATCCATGATTGCCACAACCCTCTCTTTCGACCCAGCCACAGCGGAATACACCGTTGAAAAGGGAAAGGAGACTGCGTTCACAGCTCCCAAGGCAGTTGTGAAGGATGCTGACGACAAGGTGGTGGCTGATGCCAAGGTGACATACAAAAGCTCTAAAACCGACGTGGCGACAGTAGGCGAAGACGGCGCAATCACTTTCGTTGGCGTCGGCTCTACCACTATCACCGCGAGCTATGCCGGCGACAACAACTATAAGGCTGCCAAGGACGCTACATATACTATTACCTACAAAAAGCAGGAGACTACACTTGCATGGTCGGAAACTGAGGTTTCGGTAAATATCGGCGAGACGTTCACCGCCCCGACGCTTACACTCAAAGCCGGCGACGAGACGCTGGAGGGCAAGACCATTACTTACACCAGTTCCAATGATGACTTTGCTTTAGTCGGTGAGGACGGCACTGTGGTATATGACGATGTGGAAGGGT
>CAVHWJ010000286.1:0-3552 GCA_963639565.1 uncultured Prevotella sp.
GCCGGCGTGGACGCCGACCTCGCCGCAAGCAGCATCAAGTTCAACCTCGGCATTTCCGAAAACTTCTTCATGGAACTCTCCAAGTTCCGTGCCGCCCGTATGCTGTGGGCGGAAATAGTGAAGCAGTACAACCCCGCAGATGACGCGTCGTGCATGATGTGCGTAAACGCCGTTACGTCAAGGTATAACATGACGTTGTTCGACAGCTACGTAAACCTGCTCCGTTCCCAGACGGAGGCAATGAGCGCGGCCCTCGCCGGAGTACACTCCATTGAGGTGACGCCGTTCGACACCGTTTACGAGCAGCCCACGGAGTTCTCTGAGCGCATCGCCCGCAACCAGCAGCTCCTCCTCAAGGAAGAGAGCCACTTCGACAAGGTTGTGGATCCGGGAGCCGGCAGTTATTTCATCGAGGAACTCACCACGTCGCTCGCCAACGAGGGTTGGAAAATCTTCCTCGGCGTGGAGGACAACGGCGGTTTCCTTGAGGCGATAAAGAAAGGCACGGTGCAGGACGACATCAACGCCACCAACGCCAAACGTCACGATGCCGCCGCCAAGCGCAAGGAGTTCATCCTCGGCACAAACCAGTTCCCTAACTTCACGGAGAAGAGCGACGGCAAGAGGGCATTGGCGGAAGGCTGCGGCTGCGGCCACGGCCACGAGACCTCTTTCAAGGCGATAGAGACCACGCGTCTTGCCGCCGATTTCGAGGATTTGAGGATAAAGGTGGAGAACTCCGAAAAGATACCCACCGCGTTCATGCTCACAATCGGCAACCTCGCCATGCGCCAGGCCCGCGCGCAGTTCAGCTGCAACTTCCTCGCCTGTGCCGGCTACAAGGTGATAGACAACCTCGGCTTCAAGACCGTGGAAGAGGGAGTGGACGCCGCGCTGAAGGCCGGTGCCGACATCGTGGTGCTCTGTTCGAGCGACGACGAGTATGCGGAGTACGCCATTCCGGCGTTCAAGTATCTCGACAACCGTGCGATGTTTGTCGTTGCGGGCGCACCGGCTTGCATGGAAGACCTGAAGGCCGCCGGCATTGAGAACTACGTACACGTGAGATGCAACGTGCTCGAGACATTGAAAGAGTATAACGAAAAGCTGGGAATAAAATGAGAAAGAATTTTAAAGACATAGATATATTTTCGGGGATTAAGGATGTCGATGGCGCGGCTTGGCAGAAAGACAACGGCATCAGGGCAAACTGGAAGACTCCCGAACACATTGAGGTAAAGCCTGTTTATACCAAGGAAGACCTTGAGGGCATGGAACACCTCGGCTACACCGCCGGTCTGCCGCCTTTCCTGCGCGGGCCTTACAGCATGATGTACCCGTTCCGCCCGTGGACAATCCGCCAGTACGCTGGTTTCTCCACCGCCGAGGAGAGTAACGCCTTCTACCGCCGCAACCTTGCCAGCGGTCAGAAAGGTCTTTCCGTGGCGTTCGACCTGCCCACCCACCGCGGCTACGACCCCGACAACGCCCGTGTAGTTGGCGACGTGGGCAAGGCCGGTGTTTCCATTTGTTCGGTGGAGAACATGAAGGTGCTCTTCAACGGTATTCCGCTCAACAAGATGTCGGTGTCAATGACGATGAACGGCGCCGTGCTCCCCGTAATGGCTTTCTATATCGTGGCGGGTCTGGAGCAGGGCGCGAAGCTTGAGGAAATGGCGGGCACCATTCAGAACGACATCCTCAAGGAGTTCATGGTGCGCAACACCTATATATATCCGCCGGCATTCTCCATGCGTATCATCAGCGACATCTTCGGCTACACGTCGAAGCTCATGCCCAAGTTCAACTCCATCTCCATTTCGGGCTACCACATGCAGGAGGCCGGGGCCACGGCTGACATCGAGCTGGCTTACACCATTGCCGACGGACTGGAGTATGTGCGTGCCGGAGTGAACGCCGGCATCGACATCGACGCTTTCGCGCCGCGCCTGTCGTTCTTCTGGGGCATCTCGATGAACCACTTTATGGAGGTGGCGAAGATGCGCGCCGCGCGTATGCTGTGGGCAAAGGTCATCAAGCAGTTCAACCCCAAGAACCCCAAGTCGCTGATGCTGCGAACGCACTCGCAGACTTCGGGCTGGTCGCTCACGGAGCAGGACCCGTTCAACAACGTTGGCCGCACCTGTATCGAGGCCATGACCGCCGCGCTGGGACACACGCAGTCGCTGCACACCAACGCCCTCGACGAGGCTATCGCACTGCCTACCGACTTCTCGGCGCGTATCGCCCGTAACACGCAGATTTACATCCAGAACGAGACAAAGATATGCAAGCACATCGACCCGTGGGCAGGTTCTTATTATGTGGAGAGCCTCACCAACGAACTCGCCCACAAGGCGTGGGAGCATATCCAGGAGATTGAGAAGCTCGGCGGTATGGCAAAGGCTATCGAGACGGGCGTGCCTAAGATGCGTATCGAGGAGGCGGCAGCACGCACTCAGGCGCGTATCGACAGCGGAACGCAGACTATCGTCGGCACCAACAAATACCGTCTGGAGCACGAAGACCCCATCGACATCCTTGAGGTGGACAACTCCGCCGTGCGCAAGCAGCAGGAGGAGGGTCTGGCGGAACTGCGCGCCAACCGCGACAACGAGAAGTGCAAGGAGGCTCTTGCCGCCCTCACGGAGTGTGTGCGCAGCGGCGAGGGCAACCTCTTGGAGAAGGCGGTGGAATGTGCCAAGCTCCGTTGCACCCTCGGCGAGATAAGTGACGCCTGCGAGGAGGTCGTGGGCAGATATAAGGCAGTAATCAGAACTATTTCAGGAGTGTATTCATCAGAAAGCAAATCAGATGCGGACTTCCAGAAGGCTTGCGAGCTTACCGAGGAGTTTGCCAAGAGAGAAGGCCGCCGCCCGCGTATCTTTGTGGCGAAAATGGGACAGGACGGCCACGACCGCGGCGCAAAGGTTGTTGCCACGGGTTATGCCGACTGCGGTTTCGACGTGGACATGGGTCCGCTGTTCCAGACCCCGGCAGAGGCTGCGCGCGAGGCGGTTGAGAACGACGTGAACATCGTGGGCGCAAGTTCGCTTGCCGCCGGTCACAAGACGCTCATTCCGCAGCTCATCGAGGAGCTGAAGAAGCTGGGCCGCGAGGACATCATGGTGATTGCCGGCGGTGTTATCCCGGCGCAGGACTACGATTTCCTCTACAAGGCCGGCGTCGCTGCAATCTTCGGTCCTGGCACCTCAGTTGCCAAGGCCGCCTGTGAGATGATGAACATCCTGCTCGACAACGAAGAGTAGTCTGGCAGACAGAGCTTAAATACAGAAAGTCCGTCGCGGTGTATGCCGCGGCGGCTTTTTTTTTGTTTGCAAACGAATGTTCCTTCGACCTGTTATCGTCCGATGGGAGGTCTCCCAACGGCCGATAACAGGTCTCCCATCGGGCGATAACAGACCTCCCATCGGACGATGGGAGCTTGGAGAAGCTATGGTTTCTAATCCGTAAATGCTTATTTTCAAGGTTATACGGTGTTTTTCCGTTTACCTCCTCAGAACGTAGTTTTTGTGCCTTTGTACTTTGCCG
>CAVHWJ010000287.1:0-3505 GCA_963639565.1 uncultured Prevotella sp.
TGGCTCTTGTCCCGTTGGCCGTTTTTTTTTTTTTTTTTTTTTTTGAATTTTATTTTTACCTTTGCACGGTTCATTCTGAACTTGGGCTGGTAAAAGGAACATTGCCGTGAAATTTATACTAACAAAAATCATAATGAAATACTTGAATTTACCGCTCCTGCCGATAAGGCGGAACTACCGTTTCTTTGTGTTTATCCTGTTGCTGCATGTGTTGTGCTTTGTTGCGATATGCGGCGCGCGCGGCGGAAAGAAGGAGATGTTCTTCGATTTGTATGTTCTGTGCGCCCTGCTTGCGTTGCTCCCCGACAAAATACGTCCGTGGGTGAGCGGTTGCATTGCCGTAGTGGAATACCTGACTGCCATTGTGGATATCTACTGTTTTGAAAATTTCGGGACATCTATCAACCCGATGATGATAATGCTGCTGAACGAGACAAACCCCACGGAGGCATCGAATTTCCTTCATACTTTCATGTCCGCCAAGGTTCTGTCGGGGTATATCCCGTGGATATTGATTTTGTCGGTGCTGCATATCGCCGCTTTTGTTGAAAGAAAGCGGATGAGCAAGTTTCTGCGTGGTTTGGCGGATAAAGTCCTTGATAAAATTGGCAGCGTTAAATACCGCTACGGCAAGACGGTAATGGCACTGATTTGCAGTTTGATAGTCGTGTGGGGGGGGTAATTGAGCTACCTAACGACATCGGTAAATTGAAGATGTCGGGCTGCAAAAATATGTCGGAATTAGACAAAGGCTTTTGCAGAGAAGGCGGTGGCTTCTTCTATTTCTTCACTCCTGTCGGACGCTTGTATTACTCTGTGTTGGCGAACCATATCGCTTCAAAGGAAGTGAAGGATATTTATAGGCTGACAAACGGAGCTAAGGTAGATTCGTGTTCTTTCACCATGCCGAATATTGTTCTGATTATCGGTGAAAGTTATTCTAAACATCATTCCGCCCTCTACGGATATTTTATGCCTACTACCCCAAGGCAAGCGGAGTTGAAGGAAAAGGGAGAGCTTGTAGCCTTTGATGATGTAGTGACCACTAAGAATGTCACGAGCTTTTCTTTCAAGAATATGCTTTCAACCTATGTCGTGGGCGACAACGGTATTTGGTCTGACACGCCTCTTTTCCCCGCTTTGTTCCGTAAGGCAGGATATAACGTGACTTTCTTGACAAACGAGTTTACGTCGGAGCCGAAACAAAACAAGGAATTTTTCGATGTCACAGGAGGCTTCTTCTTGAATCAGGCGGACATGAGTAACTTGTTGTTTGACCATCGTAACGAAAAAGTCTTCCGTTATGACGAAGAATTGTTGGGCGCATACGACATACAGTTCAAGAAAACCGAGCGGAAAAACAACCTGACAATCTTCCACCTTTATGGACAACACATAGCTTATGATTCTCGTTACCCGAAAAACCGCGCCTATTTTTCCGCGAAGGATTATACAAAGCTGCGCCCCGAACTGACGGATGAGCAACGTCAGACTGTTGCGGCATACGACAACGCCACGCTTTACAACGACTCGATAGTGAGCGAGATAATCAAACGCTATGCCTCAAAAGATGCGGTAGTAATCTATGTGCCGGACCATGGTGAGGAATGTTATGAGGGCAAGCGTGGCTATGTCTGCCGTAACCCCTATCCGCAAATGGACTGGCCAAAGGCGCATTATGAATACGAAATTCCGTTCTGGATTTACTGTTCTCCCAAGTTCCGAGAGAACCACGCCGACCTGTACCGCCAGATACAGGAAGCAAAGGACAGGAAATTCATGACAGATGCCTTGCCTCACCTTCTGATGTATCTTGGCGGCATCAAGACAAAGTGGTACAACGAAAAGTACAACCTGATAAGTCCGCACTACTGGAACGACCGTCCCCGCATGATTGACGACGGTAAATACGACTATGACCTGTTGCGCAAGAACGGGAAATGATGGAATCTCCTAATCTTTCAGACAGCCGATAGGCACTACGTATATTCCATCTTCCCTGCGGTAGGCGAAGCTGCCTACGGCGGTAAGTATCATCAGAAAGGACGGCGACTTCATCTTTGTGGAATCAATCTTGGATGCCAGTTTTTTGAGGTTGGCCGCCCCTTCTTCAATGAGTTTGTCGCCGCCGATTTTGATTTCAATCAGACTGTAACTTCCGTTGCGCAGATGCACGACGGTGTCACACTCCAGCCCTGTCTTGTCTCTGTAATGGTATACATTGCCGTCGAGTGACTGTGCGAACACGCGCAGGTCGCGTACGCACAATGTCTCAAAAAACAGACCGAGCGTATTCAGGTCGTTCATAAGGTCGTTGGGACCGATGCCGAGTGCCGCCGTGGCGATTGAAGGGTCAACGAAATATCTTGTGTCAGCCGTGCGGATTGATGTCTTGGAACGTAAGTTGGGATTCCACGCGGGCATATCTTCGATTACGAAAATCTTGCGCAAGGCGTCGAGGTAAGAGCTGACGGTCTTTTCGTCAAGCGACGACTGGTCGTTTGCCAACATATCGTTTTTTATCTCCGCCAAGGACGTTTGTGTGCCTTGGCTTCGGGCATACGACTTCATCAGCCGCTTTACCCTTTCCGGGTTTCGTTCCACTCCGTCCACGCGTTGTATGTCGGCATTGACTACCGCGTCATAGTAGTCTATGGCTTGGTCAAGGGCAATGTCTTCATCGTCGCTCAATAATGCGGCTTGCGGCCAGCCTCCCCGGCAAATCAGGTATGTTATTCTTTTCAGGTCGTGGGTGTTTTCGGCGGCAATGGATGTCGGGGCATCAAACAGTTCCTTCAAAGATACGCTTCCGTTGGAGTCGCCGGACTCCCATAGCGACATTGGGCGCATGAGCAGTCTTGCGATTCTTCCTGTTCCTGTATGGTGCAGTTCCTCCAGTTGTGCCGGCACGGCGGAACCGGTAAGGATGAATTGTCCCGTTCCGTGGCGGTGGTCAACCTCAAAGCGTACCATGTCCCACAATTTCGGCGTTTGCTGCCATTCGTCTATCAACCGCGGAGTGTCTCCGTTCAGAATTATTTTAGGGTCGCTGTCAACGAAGAGTCTGTATTGGTCTCTTCGCACGGAGTCTGACATATAGACAACGCTCTTGGCTTGTTGTTCGCCGGTTGATGTCTTGCCGCACCATTTTGCCCCTTCAATCAACACGGCACCCTTGCCTCTCAGCTTTCTGCTTAGAAGCTTGTCTATAACCCTTGGTCTATAATCATTTGCGCTCATATATCGTGTGCTTTTTTCGAGTGCAAAGATAGTCCTTTTTCCCCGAATTCCGTAATTTGGCCAAATATTTTTCCGTAATTTGGCATTGTTTGATTCCCGAATTTGGACGGAAATTTTTCCGTAATTTGGCGGATGCCGTGTTTAATCCAACTTATATTTGTCAAATGCTTGTGCCGCGGCTCTTTCTTTTAGAGGGGTTTCCATAACTCGCCAAAGCTATCGGAAAAGTTAAGTTCATAACTTTTGAACTTATATTCAAAACTTT
>CAVHWJ010000288.1:0-3480 GCA_963639565.1 uncultured Prevotella sp.
AAAGCCCTCTTCGTCGCGTTCTGCATAGAAGAATACGGGGCGGCTAAAGGGATGGGTGGAGAGCAAGTGCTTGAACTGTTTTCCAAGTACGGCGTGGTGGACTATCTCAGCGACTGCTACGACGTGCTTCATACCCAAGGACGGCAATGGCTTATAGCGGAGATAGACGAATATATTGAAATAAGGAGAAAGAAAGAAGCATGAAGATATATCACGGAAGTTTGGAAGTGGTGGAGAATCCGATGATACTCCAACCAAACCGGTTGCTGGACTACGGCAAAGGATTCTACACCACGACTTCAGGACAGCAGTCAAGGAAATGGGTCGGAAAGCGGATGCGTGAAAAAATCGCAAGCGGCGGCTACGTCAATATATACGAGTTTGACGACACGAAAATGCAAGAACTGAAATGCCTTGTATTTACAGAACCCAACAGGGAATGGGCGGATTTTGTCATGGCTAACAGAACACAGAAAGGCTTTACCCACGACTACGACATAGTATACGGCCCGGTTGCGAACGACAACGTTTATTTGCAATTCGGACTGTATGAAAGCGGCGCAATCGGTGTTGAGACGCTTATACGTGAACTTGAAACTTACAAATTGGTTGACCAATATCTCTTCCATACGGAAAAGGCATTGGCAACCCTGCATTTCATTGAAGCAATTAAAATCGGGAAATGATATGTTTAAGATAAACCAAGAAAACCTTAGGCTGCTTCTGCCGGGGAAAATCTGCTGGATGGTGGAATACCTGCACGACGATTACGGTTTCACCCTGCAAGAGTGCCTTAACCGCATCTACCACTCGAAGCTGTATGAAAAGCTTTCGACAGAAAGCACCAAGTACTGGCACCTGGGGCCGGTGGACCTTTACAACGAACTGAAAGAGGAATTGAAACAGGAGGCTTTTTAACGTTACATAACTAAATACACGGGAGAAAAAGGACAGGAAAACCGAAAAGATTGCGTAACTTTGCAAGGACAAACCATTAGGGCGGCAACCATTAGGCAATGCGAAACGCCGCCCGGAAACAAATCTGAAGGCAACAAAACACAACTAACCGGTAAAACATATAAAATAAACACGTTATGGTGAAAATAACTAAAGAAGCCGCGCTGGCTTACCACAAGGGCACAAGACCCGGAAAAATCGAAGTGAAGCCCACTAAGGCGTATTCAACACAGACCGACCTCTCGCTGGCATACTCGCCGGGAGTGGCGTTCCCCTGCCTCGAAATTCAGCAGACGCCCGACGACGCATACAAATACACCGACAAGGGAAACCTCGTGGCGGTAATCAGCAACGGCACCGCGGTGCTCGGACTGGGAGACATCGGAGCGATGAGCGGAAAGCCCGTGATGGAGGGCAAGGGACTGCTGTTCAAGATCTACGGAGGCATCGACGTGTTCGACATCGAAATCGCCGAAAAAGACCCCGAGAAGTTCTGCGAGACGGTGGAGCGCATAGCACCCACATTCGGAGGCATCAACCTGGAGGACATCAAGGCCCCGGAATGTTTCTACATCGAGGAGAGGCTCAAGAAGACGCTCGACATCCCCGTGATGCACGACGACCAGCACGGCACGGCGATAATCTCTGCCGCCGGACTGAAGAACGCGCTGGAGGTGAACGGCAAGGACATCTCAAAGGTGAAAATCGTGGTGAACGGCGCAGGGGCGGCCGCCATATCGTGTACGAAGATGTACGTCGCCCTCGGGGCGAAGACGGAGAACATCGTGATGCTCGACTCAAAGGGCGTGATAACGAGCGACAGGCCGAACCTGACGGAGCAGAAGAAGCTCTTTGCCACCGACCGCCGCGACGTGCATAACCTGGAAGAGGCGATAAAGGGCGCGGACGTGTTCGTGGGCCTTTCAAAGGGCAACGTGCTCACCAAGGACATGATTCGTTCGATGGCCGACCAGCCGGTGGTGTTCGCGCTGGCAAACCCCGTGCCGGAGATTTCATACGAGGACGCCATGGACAGCCGTCCCGACGTGTTGATGAGCACCGGGCGCAGCGACTACCCCAACCAGATCAACAACGTTATCGGCTTCCCCTATATCTTCAGGGGCGCGCTCGACGTTCACGCCTCGGCAATCAACGAGGAGATGAAGCTCGCGGCAGTGAACGCAATCGCCGACTTGGCGAAGCAGCCGGTGCCGGACGTGGTGAACGACGTGTACCATGTGAACAACCTCACTTTCGGTCCGCTGTATTTCATACCGAAACCCGTGGACCCCAGACTTATAACAGAGGTGTCGGCGGCAGTGGCGAAGGCAGCAATGGAGAGCGGCGTGGCACGCACGGAAATCACCGACTGGGCGGAATACAAGAACCGTCTGCGCGAGATGCTCGGACAGGAGTCGAAGCTCACGCAGAAGCTCTACGACACGGCGCGCAAGCACCCGCAGCGCGTGGTGTTCGCCGAGGGCCTGCACCCCAATATGCTCAAGGCCGCCGTTCAGGCGAAGCAGGAGGGCATCTGCCAGCCGATTCTGTTGGGCAACGACGAGCGCATCGAGAAGCTCGCACGCGAACTTGAACTGCCGCTCGACGGCATCGAGATAATCAACCTGCGCCACGACTGCGAGGCGGAACGCCGTGAACGCTACGCGCATATCCTCGCCAACAAGCGTCAGCGTCAGGGCTACACCTTTGAGGAGGCCAACGACAAGATGTTCGAGCGCAACTATTTCGGAATGATGATGGTGGAGACGGGCGAGGCCGACGCATTCATCACGGGTCTCTACACCAAATACAGTAATACCATTAAGGTGGCCAAGGAGGTTGTGGGCATCCAGCCGGGCTTCTCGCATTTCGCCACGATGCACATCCTGAACACTCAGAAGGGCGTTTATTACATCGCCGACACGCTCATCAACCGCCACCCCGACAAGGAGACGCTGGCCGACGTGGCGCGGTTGAGCGCGAAGACGGTGCGCTTCTTCAACGAGGAACCGGTGATGGCGATGATAAGCTACTCGAATTTCGGAACGGACAACAACGGTTCGCCGCTCGCCGTTCACGAGACGGTGGAGGAGCTGCAGAAGCAGTACCCCGAGCTGGCAATCGACGGCGAGATGCAGGTGAACTTCGCCCTCTCGCGTGAGCTGAGGGACTCGAAATATCCGTTCTCGCGCCTCAACGGCAAGGACGTGAACACGCTGGTGTTCCCCAACCTGTCGAGCGCGAACAACGCCTACAAGCTGCTCAAGGCTCTCGACCAGGACGCGGAGATAATAGGCCCCATCCAGATGGGATTGAACAAGCCTGTGCATTTCACCGATTTCGAGAGTTCTGTGCGCGACATCGTGAACGTCACCGCCGTGGCCGTAATCGACGCTTACGTGCAGAAGATCAAGGAGAGCAAGTGACGGCTCGCATGACGGTTTACAAGGAAACGGAATTCAGTTATTCATAGCATAAGATTTGACGGGTCCGGTTCCCGGGGCAAGGAAACGAACCTCAGGA
>CAVHWJ010000289.1:0-3471 GCA_963639565.1 uncultured Prevotella sp.
GTCCATGCCATGAAGCAGGGTTTGCCCCATTTCGTCCATTCGTCCTTGGGTTCTGTTATCTCGAAGAGAGCCGTGCAAGTGGTGTCCTTCACGTCGCGGTAGCACCCCGGCTGGTTCAGCTCGTGCGAACTGAGGCCGGTGCCGGCACCCGGACTGTACGGCTGTATCGTGTAGCCCTTGTAGAGCAGGTCTTTGTCATAGAGCTGCTTCAGGAGCCACCACAGTGTCTCGATGTATTTGTTGTCGTAGGTGATATAGGGATGGTCCAAGTCCACAAAATAGCCCATCTCCTCGGTGAGCTTGCGCCACTCGGCGGTGAATTTCATCACGTTCTCGCGGCATTTGCGGTTGTAGTCCTCCACGGAGATGTACTTGCCGGACTCCCTGTTGTCGATGTCGGCCTTGGTGATGCCGAGTTCCTTTTCCACGCCGAGTTCCACGGGCAGACCGTGTGTGTCCCATCCTGCCTTGCGGTGAACCTGAAAGCCCTTCATCGTCTTGTAGCGGTTGAAGGTGTCCTTTATGGAGCGCGCCAGCACGTGGTGGATGCCGGGATGGCCGTTTGCCGAGGGCGGTCCCTCGAAGAACACGAACTGTGGGCATCCCTCTCTCTCGTCTATAGATTTGTGGAACACGTCCTGTTTGTTCCACATCTCCAATATCTCATTGTTTACTTTTGTCAGGTCAAGACCTGAATGTTCGGCGAATTTCTTGGCCATATATCCTTAATATTATATGTTGTTATTTTTAGAAGACAAAGGTACATAAAAATTGCATTTCCACAAAATTGTCGGTATTTTCTTTTGCGCCGTATGTACATAAAAAGAAATCCCGGCAAATATGGCGTGAGCCACATCTACCGGGATTTACTATGATATTTCAACAAAATTACTCTGCTGCGGGTGCCTCTTCTGCAACGGGTGCTTCGGGGGCAGCGGGAGCTTCCTCTACGGGAGCCTCAACCTTCTCGTTCTCTGCGATTACCTTAACGGGAATCTCAACGATAACCTCCTTATGGAAGTGTACTGTTGCCGAGTAGTCGCCGAGCTTCTTAGCCTCACGCATGGTGATAATCTTGCGGTCCACGTCGAAGCCCTTCTTCTTCAGTTCCTCTGCAACGGTGGCAGCGTTCACTGAACCGTAGGTCACGCCGTTAGCGGAAACCTTCATCTCAACAACGACAGAAACGCCGTTGAGAGCGTCGCCCTTCTTCTGTGCCTCAGCCTTGATGGCCTCGAGCTTGCGCGCCTGCTGGCGCAGGTTCTCAGCGAGCACCTTCTTTGCCGACTCAGAGGCGATAACGCCCTTGCCTGAGGGGATGAGGTAGTTACGGCCATAACCGGGCTTTACGTTCACTATATCGTTCTTGAATCCCAAGCCGATAATATCTTCTTTCAGTATAATTTCCATTCTGTAATCCTCCTTTAATTATTTCATCAAGTCAGTTACGTAAGGAAGCAGTGCAATCTGGCGGGCACGCTTAACGGCCTGTGCCACACGACGCTGATACTTCAGAGATGTTCCCGTGATACGACGCGGAAGGATTTTGCCCTGCTCGTTAAGGAATTTCTTGAGGAACTCGGGATCCTTGTAGTCGATGTACTTGATGCCGCTCTTCTTGAAACGGCAATACTTCTTCTTCTTAGTGTCCACTGAAGGTGGAGTCAAGTATCTGATTTCTGATTCTTGTGCCATTGTTTAAGCCTCCTCTTTTTTACCAAGTTTGTTTCTTCTCTTGACAGCGTACTCAGAAGCGTACTTGTCAAGCTTCACTGTCATGAAACGGATAACCTTCTCGTCGCGGCGGTATCCGATTTCGAGCTTGTCGATTACTGACGGCTCTGCCTTGAACTCAAGCAGGCAATAGAAACCTGTCGACTTCTTCTGGATTGCATAAGCCATCTTCTTCAGTCCCCAGGTCTCCTCATTCAGAATCTCAGCTCCCTTTTCGGTAAGCAGAGTCTTGAATTTAGCGACCGTTTCCTTCATCTGTTCATCAGACAAAACGGGAGTCAAAATGAAAACGGTTTCGTAATGATTCAACATTGTTTTGAAATTGTTTGTTAATAATTTTGCAAAATGCGGTGCAAAGGTACGGCATTTTCCCCTAATTCAAACAACCGCCGCTTGTTTTCGTCCTTGAATTAACATTTTTTACGGACGTGCTGCTGGTGAAACCCACAAAAATGCCGTTTTAGGATGCAGTCAAGCCTATTTACGGCGACCATAAAGCCTGTTTGGGGTATATGACAAGCCTGTTTGGGCGTGGCAACCTGGCAACGTGGCACCCTGTTTTCATAAACTTTTCCTGCATCAGTCAGACGGTTTTGGGTCTCGACAAATTTTCTTTCCTGCCTGCGCACGCATAGGGAAATCTTTAAAAAGTGCCTGCCAGGTCGCCAGGCTGCCACCCCTTTCCGATGGCAAAGCAGGGTGTAGCAGGGGCGATTTTAAGTCCGCCTTAATCCACTTTCGCCCAGTCGAGCAGCCCCTTGCCCTCTTCGTCCAGCTCTATCCCCAAGCCTACCACCTGACGCTTGCCAGCCTTGAACGGTTCGAGATATTGGCGGTCGATAATCTGGCGTATGGCGGCATCCTTCCCTCCGTTGTTACGCAGTTTCAGTTCCATAACGTATATGTAGCGCGAGCTCTGCACCGTCATGTCTATCCTGCCGGTGGCAATCATCTTTTCCACTTCAACTTTCAATCCAACGGCATTGAATATCGTACTGATGATAAGCCTGTAACGCTCCTCCATGCCCATAGAGGCGAGTTTCTTGTTGCTGTAAGGCACATCGGCTACGAGGGCTTTCAGCGTTTTCATGGCGTCGTCCACTTTCCCCATACCCATCCAACGGTAAAGGCTGGCCTGTAACGACTGGATGTCGTTTTCCGAACGCATGGAAAGCGCGGGCAGCACCATTTCATAGAGAGCCTGTTTCACCTCCTCGTTGGGGAAGCCCAGGGTGTAGCCGAATTCGTCGCACGCCTTTATGGTGAGGTAGCCCGATTGATAGAGGAACAGTTCCGCCCCTCCGCCGCTGACATCCGACTGCTCCAGGGTGTTGCGCATGATGAAACAGTTGTCGAAGTTCTTCAGGCGGAGTTCCACGTCGTCCACAAACTTGGGTATTAGCGACGTTGCGCCCGAAGCCGCCCAGAAATTGCTTATTTCCCGGGTGTCGAGGGCGTTGATGAGACTGAACGGGTTATACACGTCGGTCATGTTGCGTCGGCTGAAATGGTAGCCGTCGTAATAATCCTTCAGCCTGTCGTGCATCTGCTGCTGCGTCCAGCCGTTTTCGTCAGCCAAACGTTCCATTTCGGGTTGGAAATTGGCGGTTATCTCCTCTTCGGTGATGCCGCAGAGCGTGGCGTATTCCGGCAGGAAACTGATGTTCATAAGGTTGTTCAGCACGGAGAACAGGGATATTTGCGTGAACTTGGTGATGCCCGTGATGAAGACGAAAC
>CAVHWJ010000290.1:0-3469 GCA_963639565.1 uncultured Prevotella sp.
GCTTGCGCCGATGGTACTGCAATGCAATGCGGGAGAGTAGGTAACCGCCTTTTTTAACCAAAACAAAACGAGTCTTCAGGGTAATCGCTCTGGAGACTTTTTTGTTTTTGGGCGGTAAAGACAGGACTGTCAGGACTACTCGGAGTTCTCAGACCTCTCAGTTCTCCCAGTCTCTCAGACCAGTCTTAGATGTCTTAGTCGTCTTATATGTCTTAGATGTCTGAGCAGTCAGAGTTGTCCGAGCCGTCCAAGTAGTCCATTAAATAATTAGAATTGTGGATATGATTAAAATAATAAACCTCTCCACCGTTGCCTCCACCAACACCTTCTTGCACGACTATTCCGGCGAAGAGGGCGACCTTATGACCGTAGCCGTCTGTGATTTCCAGACCGCCGGCAGGGGCAACGGCTCTAACGTATGGGAAAGCGAGGCCGGCAAGAACCTTACTTTCAGCATTAAACTGCATCCCGTGAATGTTCCTGCCAACCGCCAGTTTGTCCTTCTTGAGGCAATGGCTCTCGCCGTGAGGAACGTCTTGACAAAGGAAGTGGATAAGGTAAGGAGTTGGCAGATGCTCGAAGACTACGACTTTATGTTCGGCAGGTCTGTTGCGAGCGGTACTGACTGCCGCGGTTTTACCGTCAAATGGCCCAACGACATCTATTGGGATGACCGTAAGATTAGCGGCACGCTGTCGGAATGTGTGGTCGGCAACAGCGGCGTGAAGAGTTGTATCATAGGCACTGGCATTAATATCAATCAGACAAAGTTTGTCAGCGATGCGCCAAATCCTATATCTTTGGCACAGATTATGCGCCGCAACGTTTCTAAGGAACATATCTTGAATGGTGTGCTGGACAACTTCGGTGAGTATCTTAATCGCGTGTACGTCGGTGATTTGGATGCCGTGCATGACGAATACAAGGATGTGCTCTACCGCAGGGTGGGGTCTTACTCTTATACCGATGCTGGCGGCGAGTTTTATGCGCGTATAGAGGATGTGGCAGAGAATGGACATCTGCTTCTGCGCAGGGACGACGGCACGCTGTCGGAATATGATTTCAAGGAAGTGAAGTTTAACAACGCGTGTGGCTTTTAAGGACACGCCTTTAAATACAGTGTTGATTATGGCAAAATACAAGAGGATTCTTCTGAAGCTCAGTGGAGAGAGTCTCATGGGCAAGCAAAATTACGGAATTGACGTGGAACGTCTCAACGACTATGCGCGGCAGATTAAGGAGGTTCACGACATGGGCGTGGAGATTGGCATCGTGATTGGCGGCGGTAACATCTTCCGTGGTCTTAGCGGTGCCGGAAAGGGCTTCGACCGTGTTAAGGGTGACCAGATGGGTATGTGCGCCACCGTCATCAATTCTCTCGCTCTTAGCTCCGCTTTGGAGGCTGTGGGCGTGAAGGTGAAGGTGCTTACCGCCATACGCATGGAGCCAATTGGCGAGTTTTACAGCAAGTGGAAAGCCATCGAGGCTATGCAGGCCGGTTATGTGTGCATCTTCTCCGCCGGGACAGGCAGTCCGTATTTCACCACCGATACGGGTTCGTCGCTTAGGGGCATTGAGATTGAGGCTGACGTGATGCTTAAAGGAACTCGTGTGGACGGCATCTATACCGCCGACCCGGAGAAGGACCCTACCGCGACGAAATTCAGCGAGATTACTTACGACGAGATTTACACACGCGGTCTGAAGGTAATGGACCTCACCGCCACCACGATGTGCAAGGAGAACAACTTGCCCATCTACGTCTTCAACATGGATGTTGTCGGAAACCTCAAAAAGGTAATGGACGGCGACCAGATTGGCACGCTTGTGCATAACTGACGCTTTGCCGTTATATGACGATAAAAGCTCCGTGACGTGTATTTCAATGCCGTCACGTGGCTTTTATCTTGTCCTTCCGTATTTCAAGAAAGGACCGAAAGAGTGTGAGAAGGATTTTGAAAAATGGTTATATGTATTGAAGCACATGGAAGCATTGGAAAGAATACCGTTTATGTCGCAGAAGGAGGTCTTCAAGAAATTGGCCGACTTTGCTGACAGCCGCAGTCTGACCAGCAAGGAACACGCGATGTACCAAGAGAGCCTGTTCAAGGCACTCGATACAGAGTCGTGCCTTCTCGGTGCCAAACAGGAAGGGCTTGCCGAAGGTCGTGCCGAAGGTGAATCAAACAAGGCAAGAGAAATCGCAATCAATTTGAAAAATGCCGGTATGGACATAACGTTTATTATGAATACCACCGGGCTTGCGGAAGAGGAAATCAAAAATCTTCAGTGATTGGCGATGTAATGATGTTTTGATTGATAAAATAAACAGACATAATATAAGATGAATGTAAACACAGTTTGTCAAGCAAAAAACAATAACCGTGATTTGACTTGGGATGCCATCAAAGGAGTAGCTATCCTGTTGATGGTTATAGGTCATAGCGGTTGCCCGAATTATCTTGGAACCTTTATATTCTTGTTCCACATGGGCTTGTTTTATTATGCCAGCGGACA
Source organism: uncultured Prevotella sp. (assembly GCA_963639565.1). Lineage (GTDB taxonomy): Bacteria > Bacteroidota > Bacteroidia > Bacteroidales > Bacteroidaceae > Prevotella. The sequence continues at coordinate 2,518 of CAVHWJ010000290.1, forward strand.
TTTCTTTAAGCCTCACGGCATAGGCAGTTTCTTGCCGTTTCTTAGGAAAAAGGTAACAGGGCTATATCGTCCATACGTGCTGTGGGGGGGGGTATTTTTACTGCTTCATAACGTCTTCTACTCTGTGGGTTGGTACACCGACGAATATAGCATAGGCGATACTATTGAAATGCTTGTAAAGATAGTTTCGTTTAGGCAGACAGAATGTCTTTTATCACCTCTTTGGTTCTTGACGAGCCTTTTTAAGGGACTTGTTATCACTTATATAGTTTGTTTGTTTCCGCAAAAGAAGATACAATGGATGTTTGTGATTATGTTGTATCTCTTTGCATGGATTAGTCGTGAGAATGAGATTTGGTTATCCTGGTACTTGAATCGTGACATGGGTATAGTTATCGCCATTTTCTTGGGATATAAGTTGAAAGACTTCTGTCTTTTGCAGAGCAAATGGTGTTTTGTGGCTTCCGTTATCTTGCTTTTGTCTTCTTGCTTTTGGGTAAGGATAGACGTGATGAACGGCTGTTTTGGACATGGAATGTTCCCTATAGTGACTTTAGCCGGCGTTGTCTTTATCAAGAATATAGTGTCTGTCTGCAAACAGAAATCGGAATTTTGTTATCGGCTGTTTGTCTGGTTAGGGCGTAACAGCCTCCATGTCTTGATATTCCATCTTTCTGGATTTCATTTGTTAAGCCAAGTGATGTTGTGTTTTGGAATAGGCGACCCTGCCTCTTTGTCTAATTGGGGGATATTGGACGGTATCAACCATAATGTTTGGTTCATTCCTTATACTTTGGCAGGAGTGTTGTTGGCGTTTGTGTATGTAGAGGTAAAAGCGTCTCTGCTCAAATATTACACGAGATTTTCTGGTGAAATGTGTTAGCTTGTCTTTTTGGGACATTCATTTGTGACGCTCGCGTAAATTCGTCGGCTTTTCTTTGGAAGATATACA
>CAVHWJ010000291.1:0-3460 GCA_963639565.1 uncultured Prevotella sp.
TTTGAGAGGTTCTCAATCTCGTTGCAGGCGGCTTCGGCAGCCTGTTCGTCGGTCATGCCGTTTTCATAAACACCCACCGCCTTGGCAATCTCCACGTATTTCTTCACGCTCACCGGCATATTGAAGCGCATCACGGTGGGCAGAAGAATAGCGCACGCCACGCCGTGCGGCACGTCGTGCAGCGCGCTCATCGGGTGAGCCATGCCGTGGTCCACGCCGAGACCGACGTTAGAGAACGCCATGCCGGCGATATACTGCGCCACTGCCATTCCGTTGCGTCCCTCCGGGTTCTGAGGGTCGTTCACTGCTATTGGCAGGTATTTGTGAATCATCTCGATTGCCTTTATCTCGAACATATCGCTCATTTCCCATGCGGCCTTGGTGATAAGCCCCTCTATGGCGTGTGTCATCGCGTCCATGCCGGTGGCGGCGGTGAGACCCTTGGGCAGCGAATACATCAGTTCCGCGTCGATGATAGCCACTGCCGGGATGTCGTTGGGGTCTACGCACACCATTTTCTGCTGACGCTTCTCGTCGATGATGACGTAGTTGATTGTAGTCTCCGCTGCCGTTCCTGCCGTTGTGGGGAGAGCGATGATGGGGAGACACTTGTTCTTAGTGTCGGCCACGCCCTCGAGCGACACCACGTCGGCGAACTCCGGGTTGGTGCATACGATGCCGATGCCCTTTGCCGTGTCCATCGACGAACCGCCGCCGATTGCCACGATAAAGTCAGCTTCAGCCTTCTTGCAAGCCTCCACGCCCATTGTCACGTTAGCCACCGTGGGGTTGGGCTTCACCTCGTCGTAAATCTCGTAGGGGATGCCAGCCTCGTCGAGCACGTCGAGCACCATCTTCGCCACGCCGAACTTCATCAGTCCCTTGTCAGTCACCACGAGAGCCTTCTTGAAGTCGCGGCTCTTCACCACTGTGGGCAGTTCCTTTCTCGCCCCCGGTCCGAAATACGACACCTCGTTCAAAATAAATCTGTTTACCATAACTTTAGATTTTAGTTATAAAAAATTCTTGTATGTAATGTAATCTACATTCGGTTAATGACATATTGTCCGCTCTCACCGGAAATGATTATTTGCGAATCATTCTTTGTCAGGGTTATGTCATGCGGATTTGATTTCATGTATATTTCCATTGAATTAATGGGCGGATAAATGTACTTGTCTATGAACAGCCCCATTTCTGCGCCGGCTCTTTCCCGCAACATATCCCAAGCGTCTTTCCCCACGTAGCATCTGCCGCCGCAATCTTGGTACCGCTTTTTCAGTTTTTTGAGCAAATCCGATTCATTGCCGTCAAATACCACCAGTACCGGGGTAAATCCAGCCTTTTGGGCTTCTTCGGGGAATGTCATTTCTTCGTTAAACCTGCCTTGTCCACTTGCAGCAATGGTCACTCTCATCTTCAACTCATACACTTCTGCCGTTTCTTTTATGAAACAATCAATCTGCCGCCTGTTCTCAGTAGGATTTCCGTTCGCATCTAATCTGCGCACAGGTGAATTGATGCCTGAGACAGGTTCTCCGCCTAAACAACTTGCCAATATGGGTTCAAACAAATAGCCCGTTTCTTGTGCGCTGCGGTTGTCTATGTCGAAAATCCACTTTCTCCATTCCAGCCAATCCGCAAGCAGCCAGTTCTCGCAGTTGCCGTATTCCAGTAAACTGCGAGGCACAATCTGTTCGGCATTAGGGAACGGCTGGCTCTTCAGGATATAATGGTATTTCACCCTCCTTTTGTAAAGCGCACAAAGGTTTTTCATATACAGATATGAAATGTTCTTATAGTCAGTCACCCCGGACTGTTCCATTAAACGGAAACATTCCTCTTCTGAAATATCCGGCAAAGAATCGATTTCGGCATGAGTGATGCCATAGAACCCTTTGTTTGCCATTTTCTCAACCACTCCAGATTTACAAACAGGAATGTCAAGGCTTAAATCTGTGGCTGTTATATAAAGTATCAGCAACACTTCTTTTGGAGAAATGCATACTTTTGCGTTGCCCGAACCGTGTTCCGCAAACGACTTGTAAAATTCTTTCTCTTGTCTGTTCATCATTGTGCGCACGAAAACAAATTGATTGTATACCGGTTTAATCTGCAACAAGTGGCTGACAGAGCCGGACTCATCGCCTTGGATTTTGTCACGTCATAATACAACAGGCCATTAGGAAATTTTTTGTTGTCTTTATGGTCGCAATAATATATCTGACTTGCCATTTGATTTGCGAACAACGGTGGTATGGCATTTCCTATTTGCTGTTCCTGTTGCGAATCTGTGCCGCAAAAGACGAAATCATCCGGGAAAGTCTGTATTCTTGCACATTCCCTGACTGTCAGCATCCTGTCTTGGGTGGGGTGGACGAACTCACTGGTGCAAGACCCCGTAATGGTCAGGCACGGCTCTGAATACACCAGTCTTTTCAGTCCGCTCGGCGCCCCTCCGCGCTTTTCCGTGGGTGTGCCGTCACAGACCCTTCTTGCTGCCCTTTTGGCATAAGATTCATGTTGCAGTTCTTTGGGCAAATCTTTCATAGTGCCGCCTTCTTTCAACCCTTGGATCCTAAGCAGTTTGATGCCTTCTTCTTGCTTGCGGACGTGGTTTATATCTGGAATGTCCACGGTTTCGAGGTCTCCGATAGCGTCTTTCAACGATACCTCCCCGTTTTTGTATCTGTAGCCGGAGGCATTTCCCCTTACCTTGGGGAACTGGAAATCCTTACCTTCACGGTTTCCCACGATAATGACCCTCTTGCGCCTTTGCGGTACGCCGTACTCGTGCATATACACCTTTTTCATGCACAGGGTGTAGCCGAGCTTAACCATCCTGTCAATGGCTTCAACTACAAAGTTCCCTTTGGCGGTCGTCAGCATCCCCTCCACATTTTCCATCATGAACCATCTGGGGTAGAATATTTCGAGAGCCTTGGTGTAGTTTATCAACAGCATATTTCTTGGGTCATCCTGGCCTCTTTTGCCAAGGGTAGTGAAGCCCTGGCATGGCGGACCGCCGATTATCAAGTCCAACTCTCCCTTTTTGAGACCTAAACCGTTTCTTATAATCTCAAAATCACAATTGGCGAGGTCTGTTTTGTGTGCCTTGTTCCCCTCAAAATTTATGTTGTATGTAGCTATGGCTTCATCCCAAATGTCGTATGCCCCAAGAATGTTGATGCCATACTTGGAGAAGCCCAAGGAACACCCCCCGGCTCCTGAGAACAGGCTGATAGCCTTGTAACGTTGAGCGGCATCATTATGTATAAATTCCAAGTTCATGTTTGAAAAATCGAATTTTAATGTCCGGCAAATTTTGCAACCTTTTTTGTCCTCCAAGAACACCTGTGCGTCTTCTCGTTGTCGCAATTCTTTTGCTATGCAAAGGTACGATTTTTTGCAAAATACGTATCAGGTTATTTCAAAAGGAAATTTGCCGAATAGTGCATAT
>CAVHWJ010000292.1:0-3460 GCA_963639565.1 uncultured Prevotella sp.
TGTCTGTCTTGCAGAAGATGTCGTATATCAGCGAGCGGTCGTCGTCAAACAGTGCGGGTTGCTCCTTGTCGAGGAACGTGATGTCCGTGATGCGCTCCTGCCCTTCGAGCAGGAGGTTGAGGAAATCGATTATCAGGGGTTTCGACACTTCCTGTCCGAAAATCCTCTTGAAACCGATGTCCGTGAACGGGTTGATGAATTGTGCCATAACGCATTGTTGTTTCTTGACCACAAATTTATAAATAAAATTTTATTCGGCAAGCGGTTCGGCAGGTTTTGTGTAGATAGTTTAACTTAAACTCCACTCCCAATAAGTATTAGTGCCAGTCAAATCATCGAACAGAAGCCCGAAGAAAGATATAACCAACATACCGATTCCCTTGCAAGCCATAAGGCCAAACAGTATCATTCCCCAAAGTACTATTACTCTTAAAAAAGCCATATCACAAAACATTTTATTGATTAATATTAATACCACATACTCTATTCAACCATCTCATTGATAGCTTGAATTCTCTCCGCTTGTGCTTCCCCTGGAACCAACCTCACGCTTCAGCACGAAGGTGACGCGCTCCGTGGCGGTGTTGGTGCGTATTCCGGTAACGTATTGGTTATCTCCGAAATTCGGGAAAGAGGTTCTTATTTCCGTATAAGACGACACAAGCTCCCAACCATTTTTGCCCCATTCGTTGAGCATGCTTTCCGGGTCGTATAACTTGGAGGTTTCGTATGCGTTGTGGGGTTCGCTGTCGATGCTTACGGTCTTGTACTCCCATTCCTTTTCCGCGCACGACGAGAGTAATGCCGCCACGCATAACAGGCATAATGCTTTTTTCATAGTTCCTCGTTTTTTTTTTAGTTCACTTGCAAAGTTACCTGTTTCCCCACTCAATATTTGGTTCTTTCCGGTTCTTTTGCCGTGGGGGTATCGGTCTTCCGGTTTCAGAGAACGTGCGGAAAAAGTTATGTTCATAAGTTCTGAACTTATGTTCGCAAGTTTAGGATATAAGTTCGCAAGTTCTGAACTTATGTTCGCAAGTTGCGAACATAACTTTTCCTGCGGCTTCGCCAATTCGGAGCGCGCCTTGAAGGGAGGCGTAACGCCAGTCCCCCGTTTTTGTATGTTGCAAATTATCCCTACCTTTGCGAGGAACAAACAAAGGAACATGGAACAATCACCCGAAATAAACGAACTGAGAAAGGCGGTGGAGGGGCGGTTCGGCAAAAGGCCGGTGACGCCGGCTGACTTCTCGTGCCTCTCCAACGACATTGAAACCGCCACGCGCTGCCACATCAGCGTCTCCACGCTGAAAAGGCTGTGGGGCTACGTGAAAGGCTACGACAACACGCGCCGGTCCACATGCGACATACTGTGCCGCTATGCCGGGGCGACCGACTGGGAGACTTTCCTGCGCAACCTCAACGGCACGGGGGCGCAGTCGGACTTCTACAGCTCCGACACCCTGCGGAGCGACACCCTCGCGCCGGGCGACCGCGTGGAGGTGTCGTGGCAGCCCAACAGACATTGCGTGTTCCGTTGTCTGGGCGACTGCCGCTTCGTGGTGGAGCGGTCGGAAAACGCCAAGATAGCCGTGGACGACACTTTCAGGTGTGGGGAGTTCAGGGCCGGACTGCCGTTGTATCTTGACGAGGTTTGCCATACTGGTCGCCGTACTTCTTACGTAGCTGGGGCATCTGACGGCGTATTATTTCGGCTCGTTCCTTAGCCGTGAGCTGGCGCACCTTCCCGGCGTTGGCGTATTCGGTGGCCTTCGCCTTGATGTACCATTCGTATTCGTGGAGCAGCACGGCGGCTGACTCGCCCAGGTCGTCCCTCGAAAAGAACGACGACTTGAACTCTGCGATTTGCCTGTCCATTTTGTGGATTGAGGTCTGGTATTCCGCCATGTTCATCCCCTCCTTGCGCTTTTCGATGTAGGGGTCGATGATGTCGTCGAGACCCTTGTGCAGCTGGTTTACAAGGGCGTTGAAGGATTGGGCGGACTTGCCTTGCGCTTTGGCTGACGGCTTGGCTGGGGCTTCCGCCGACTGCACCTGTTTCGCGTCCTCCTCTTTTGCTGCCGAACCTTCCTGCTTGGGAACGGCTTTCCCCGGCGTTACGGCGGCAACCTTTGCGGTCTCTTCCTTTCCCGGCTTGTCCTTCCTCGCGCTTACAGCCGCCGTGGCGGCAGGGCTTTTCGTTTCCGCGCCGGGGGCAGTCTTTTGGAACGCCATGGCAAAAGCTAAGACAACCGCCGCCGCAACCAGGCATCCGGCTATGGCGACCGTCTTCCCCTGCCGTCGGAACGCCCTCTCAAACTCCTCCACGGTGGCGTACCGCCGTTCACGGTCTTCCCTAAGGCATTTCGCCGTCACCTTATTATAATATACAGGCAACCGCATTTCCCTCATAATCACCCCGAGCGAATAAATGTCGGCTCTGTTGTCGAGCGTCAGCGCGCCTTCCACCTGTTCGGGCGACGAATACCCCTCAGTGCCGGCCGGTTCTTTGAGAATGGAATAGCTGTCGGCGTCGGAAAAGCCGAAGTCGATGATTTTCACGTTGTGTCCGTTCTCCGTTATCAGTATGTTCGAGGGCTTCAGGTCGCGGTGAACCACCTGTTCCGCATGGATGGCTTTCAGTCCGGCGCACAGCTGCGACACAATCCTCTTCTTTTCCCCTGCCGTGCGCGGCTCTGCGAGAAATCCGGCGAGACTCTGCCCCACGATATAGTCCATCTGTATGCAACGCCCCAGCGGCTCGACATCCACCAAGTCGATGTAATGCACGATGTTTGGGTGGTCGAATTTCGCCCCTATGGCGTATTCCTTTCTCAGCAGCATCTCGTATTGCCCCTTGCCGCGGCAGTCGGCGGTGAGTGCCTTCAGCACGAACCACTTGCCGTTCTTCCTCGCTTTCACGAGCGTGGTGTATCTCGATGCGGCAATTTCCTCAAAGTCGGTGAAACTGCCTGAAGTATCCGTCTTCGGTTCGTCGAAGAACCCCGATGTGTCCGCTTTCTCTATGTATGTCGCCATGGCCTTTATGTATGAGTGGATTGTGAGTTACGTGCAAAATTAACGAAATTATCCCTAAAAGTAACTATTCTGCAATGTAAAAGCGGAAGACCCCAATCAATCAGACGACAAAACAAAACGGCAGTATGTTATGGTTTCGTTTGGTCTCGCAAACCTAATTTATGAAAAATTCGTGGATAATTTGTGATAATTCGTGTCCAAAAAAGAACCATTTGTCTTTTGACATAAATTGCCGTAAATTATCCATGAATTTTCATAAATTTATTTTGTGGAGTATGGAGAAGCCGTTTTTTTTGTTCCTTTCCGCAGTCCGAATATTGGCAATAGTCTGCCACAATTTCATAAAAAAAGAAAATAAAACGGGGGCTTGTTCTCTTTTTTAGGCTTAAATGCTTAAATTTGCACGATTTATAATTGCATT
>CAVHWJ010000293.1:0-3434 GCA_963639565.1 uncultured Prevotella sp.
ATATAATATGGCAAAGACAGAAAAGGGACTGACGCCCATGATGCAGCAGTTCTTCTCGCTGAAGGCAAAACATCCCGACGCGCTGCTTCTCTTCCGTTGCGGCGACTTCTACGAAACCTACTGCGACGACGCTGTCGATGCGAGCCGCATTCTCGGCATAACGCTCACAAAAAGGAACAACTCCGGAAGCAACGCCTCCACGGAAATGGCGGGCTTCCCACACCACGCCCTCGACACCTATCTGCCGAAACTGATACGCGCCGGGCGGAGGGTGGCTATCTGCGACCAGCTCGAAGACCCCAAGCTCGCCAAGAAACTGGTGAAGCGCGGCATCACGGAACTCGTCACGCCGGGCGTGGCGATGACCGACAACGTGTTGAACTACAAGGAGAACAATTTCCTTTCCGCCGTGCATTTCGGGAAAGGGGCGTGCGGAGTGGCTTTCCTCGACATTTCAACGGGAGAGTTCATCACCACCGAAGGTCCCTACGACTACATACAGAAACTCATAGCCAATTTCCAGCCCAAGGAGGTGCTCTTTGAGCGAGGGAAGAAAGCCGACTTCGAGAGGTTCTTTGGCACGAAGCTCTGTGTCTACGAACTCGACGAGTGGGTTTTCAACGAACAGACGGCGCGGCAGAAGCTGCTCAAGCATTTCAGCGTGAAGAACCTAAAGGGTTTCGGCATAGACCACCTGAAGAACGGCATCGTGGCGAGCGGCGCCGTGTTGCAGTATCTCGAGATAACGCAGCACACGCAGATTGGCCACATAACCTCTATATCAAGGATTGACGAGGAACGCTACGTGCGCCTCGACAACTTCACCGTGCGCTCCCTCGAACTCACGCAGCCGATGCAGGAAGGGGGCAGTTCGCTGATTGACATAATCGACCGCACAGCCACGCCGATGGGGGCGAGGATGCTCAGCCGGTGGGTGCGCTTTCCGTTGCGCAGTGCGCGAGACATTGAGAAGAGGCTCGACGTGGTGGAGGAGTTCTTCAAGGACACGGCGTTCCGCCAAAGCATCGACGAGAACATCGAGGGGGTGGGGGACTTGGAGCGCATCACCGCCAAGGTGGCGACCGGAAGGGTTACGCCGCGCGAAATGGTGCAGCTGAAAAACGCCCTGCGCTGTATGCAGCCCATAAAGGAGGCCTGCGCCGCAAGCGAAAACCGTTCGCTGCAGGTGCTGTCGGAGAAAATCGACGTGTGCAAGGAACTCAGCGACCGCATCGAAATGGAGATTGAGCCGGACCCGCCGCAGCTCGTGAACAAGGGTCATGTGATACGCAGCGGCGTGGACGAGGAACTCGACAAGACGCGCGAGATTGCCTACCACGGCAAGGACTATCTCCTGAAGATACAGGAACGCGAGACCGAGGCGACGGGGATAAGCAGCCTGAAGATAGGCTACAACAACGTGTTTGGCTATTACCTTGAGGTGAGGAACGTCCACAAGGACAAGGTGCCGGAGACGTGGATCCGCAAGCAGACACTCGCCAGCGCGGAACGCTACATCACGGAGGAGCTGAAGCAGTATGAGGAGCAAATTCTGGGCGCCGAAGACCGCATCCTCCAGTTGGAGAGCAGGATTTACGGCGAACTCGTGCAGTCGTCGCAGCATTTCATCCACACCATACAGACCGACGCCCACGTTATAGCCCAGCTCGACTGTCTGCTGTCGTTCGCCAAGACCGCCGAGGAGCACCGCTACGTGCGTCCGCAGATTCTCCAGGACGACATCGTGCTCGACATCCGCCAGGGACGGCATCCTGTGATTGAGACGCAGATGCCGGTGGGGGAGAAGTATGTGCCTAACGACATATTCCTCGACGACAAGAAGCAGCAGATAATGATAATCACCGGTCCGAACATGGCCGGTAAGTCGGCTCTCCTGCGCCAGACCGCCCTCATCACGCTCATGGCGCAGACGGGCTGCTACGTCCCTGCCGAAAGCGCGAAGATTGGCATTGTGGACAAGATATTCACCCGCGTGGGGGCGAGCGACAACATTTCAATGGGAGAGTCCACGTTCATGGTGGAGATGACCGAGGCTTCAAACATCCTCAACAACGCCACGCCGCGCTCTCTCGTGCTCTTCGACGAACTCGGCCGCGGCACGAGCACCTACGACGGCATCTCGATAGCCTGGGCCATAGTGGAATATCTCCACGAACAGCCCAAGGCCGCTGCCAGGACTCTCTTTGCCACGCACTACCACGAGTTGAACGAGATGGAGAAGAACTTCGGCAGGATAAAGAACTACAACGTGAGCGTGAAGGAGATGAACGGCAAGGTGATTTTCCTGCGCAAGCTGGAGCGCGGCGGTTCGGAACATTCCTTCGGTATTCACGTGGCGCAGATTGCCGGTATGCCAAAGAGCATCATCAACAGGGCTAACGTCATCCTGAGGCAGCTCGAAGCCGACAACAGTGGGGTGGGGTCTGCCGGAAAGGCGTTGGAGAATATGAGCAATGGCGGAGGAGGCGAACAACTGAGCTTTTTCCAGCTCGACGACCCGGTGCTGTGCCAGGTGCGCGACGAGATTCTCAACCTCGACATCAATAACCTCACGCCGATGGAGGCACTAAACAAACTCAACGACATAAAGGCCATCGTGGGCGGAAGGTGATTTCCGCGCCGCGGCGGCCGGCGACATAAAATTCAGGATAATATGGAGAGCAAGATTACGTTGCGCCCTGTGGCGGAGACCGACGCCGAGGCGATAACGAGGATTTACAACCACTATGTGGTGGACACCACGGTGAGCTTCGAGACTGAGGCTCTCTCGTGCGAGGAGATGCTTCGGCGGATAAGGGAGATTTCGGCGCATTATCCGTATTACGTGGCCGTGGAAGAGGGTAGGGTAGTGGGCTACTGCTGCGTTCACCGCTGGAAGGAGCGCAAGGCGTATTCCCACTCGCTTGAGGTCACTATTTACCTCGACCCGGAACACCGCGGCAAGGGTACAGGTTCGATGATGATGAACCATCTGCTCGACGCGTGCCGCCGTATGCCCGGCTGCCGCTGCCTTGTGGCTTGCATCACCGAGGAGAACGCCGCCAGCCTCGCCTTCCACGCGCGCCACGGTTTCAAGCAGGTGTCGTGTTTCAAGGAGGTGGGCTACAAGTTCGGCAGATGGCTCGACGTGGTGGACATGGAGCTGATACTCTGATTTTATTTTTATTCTAAAAACAGACAATGGAAAGAAAAAAGATACTCGTCACCGGGGCTACCGGTTTCATAGGCAGTTTCATAGTCGAGGAGGCAATCGCCCGCGGCTACGAGGTGTGGGCGGCGGTGAGGGCCACAAGCTCGCGCCGCTACTTGCAGCAGCCGGAGGTGAATTTCATAGAACTCGATTTCGGCAGCGAGGAGAAGCTCCGCAAGCAGCTTGCCCCCCATTCGTTCAACTATGTGGTGCATGCCGCCGG
>CAVHWJ010000294.1:0-3419 GCA_963639565.1 uncultured Prevotella sp.
GCTATACTCTTTATCAAGTACTGGAGTAATCCGTGTGGAGTACTCCAGTAATCCGCTGCAAACAGAGGAGTACTCCGTGCAGGGTACTGGAAAGAGCCGCGCCGTTCGCATCCCCAATTCCCTGCTTTAAGAGAGAGGTTTCTTATAAATATTCGGTCGCATTATGGTCTTTCTCAAATAAAAGTAGTATTTTCGCAGACGAGAACATAATGCAAGCAAGATTATGGAAGAAATAGTAAACCGTTATCCGGTGGGAATACAGACCTTCGAGAAAATCCGCAATGGCAGGTATCTTTATGTAGACAAGACAAAGTATATCGTGGATTTCCGAAAGAAAGGCATGAGCTATGTTTTCCTGAGCCGCCCCAGGCGGTTCGGCAAGTCGCTGTTCGCCTCCACCCTGCAAGCCTATTTCGAGGGACGGAAGGAACTCTTCGATGGACTTGCAATCACCAGTTACGAGAATGAATGGGCGAAACATCCGGTCTTGCATTTCGACATGAGCGGGGCAAAGCATTTTGATGCGGCTCTCTTGAAACACTATCTTGACTTACAGTTGATTCCGTACGAAGAACTGTATGGGAAGAACGGGAACGAAATCTACCCAAACGAACGGTTGGACGGTATCGTGAAACGTGCGTATGAAAAGACCAGCCAGAAAGTTGTGGTCATCATCGACGAATACGACGCACCGTTGCTCGACGTGGTACACGAGAAAGAGAACCTGAGGGACATTCGTCTCATCATGCAGAATTTCTACAGTCCGCTGAAAAAGCTCGACCCCTATCTGGAGTTCACCTTCATCACAGGCATCACCAAGTTTTCGCAACTGAGCATCTTCAGCGAACTGAACAACCTCGATAACATCAGTATGCTTGACCAGTATTCCGCCATCTGCGGCATCAGCAAGACGGAACTGACCAACATAATGAAACCAGACGTGGAGGGATTAGCCAAGGCTCTGCACATGACCTACGTCGATTGTTTCGAGGCTCTGCAAAACTATTACGACGGCTACCATTTCAGCGAGAACTCCGAAGACGTGTTCAATCCGTTCAGTCTGATAAAGGCCCTGAACGGACAGAAGATAGATTCCTATTGGTTCGGTTCTGGCACACCGTCTTTCCTCCTGAAACAGTTGGACAAGTTCAACGTCAGCCTTAATGATTTGGAGAGTCAGGACGTGGTGCTGAGTTCGTTCGACCTCTCGCCGGAGGAAATGACCGACGCGCTGCCGCTGCTATATCAGAGCGGCTACCTTACCATAAAGAAATACGACCCTGCGTTTCAGGAATACACCCTCGGCATACCCAACAAGGAAGTGCGCAACGGTTTGCTCAACTCAATGATTCCCCACTACGTGAACCCGCGCCGCGCCGACAACGACGCATTTCTCCTCGGCTTCTGCAAGGCGGTGTACAGGGGCGACATCGAGGCTGCGCTGGAACACATGCGCACTTATATGGCGACAATCCCCTACGACTTGGAAAACCGCACGGAAAAACATTTCCAGACTATCTTCTATCTGATGTTCAGTTTCCTCAACATCTATATCCGCACAGAAGTAAAGAGTACCATGGGCAGGGCGGATGCCGTGATGCACATGCCAGACACCGTGTATGTGTTCGAGCTGAAAGTGGACAAAAGCGCCGACGAGGCTCTTGCGCAAATTGACGAAAAGGGTTATATGCTGCCCTATCATGCCGGCCATAAGCGTCTCGTGAAAGTTGGCATCAGCTTCGACAGCAAGCAGAGGACTATCGCAGAGTGGAAAATAAGGGAGGAATAAAATGCTCTAAGTATTTGTCAATCTTGCGCTTAATCATACTATTGTCCGTTTTTTCAATACCAAACTGACCGATTTTGTCCGTTTTTCCAAGGCAAATTTATGGCTTTTTGTCCGTTTTTCCAAGGTAAAATCGGGCTATTTTGTCCGTTTTTCCAAGATTTTGCGTCCAGCAGACGTTCCTGCGTTAGGCTTTTTGCCGTGAATTTCGCCGATTATGCCATAAAAGGTACAACGGGGGTGTATATGCGTCATAATATATACACAAGTAAATCCGGATTTATGAAAAAGATATTCTTTACCGTGGCGGCGACGGCACTGTTGGTGAACGGCCACGCCGCCGCAAAACCGAACGCCAAGAAGAAAAAGGCGAACGGCATCCAGGTGGTCGGCCTCACTACGGAGCGCATGACAGCCCCCATGAGCATCGACACCCCCACCCCACGCCTCGGGTGGCGCATCACGGCGGCACAGAACGACGTGATGCAGACGTCATACCGCATCATCGTTTCATCCACAAAGGAAAAGGCGCAGAACCTGGAGGGCGACCTGTGGGACTACACCGCGGACACCGACCAGTCGCAGTGGATCGCCTACGCCGGCAAGACGGTGCGCAGCAACACGCCGTGCTACTGGCGAGTGAAGGTGGAAACGACAAAGGGCGCGTCGGAATGGAGCGACGTGGCGATGTGGAACGTGGGACTGCTCTCGGAGTCGGACTGGAGCGGACAGTGGATTGGCTACGACGCGCCGAAACCGTGGGACAAGGAGGAAATACACAGTCAGCTGTCGTCGAGATACCTCCGCAGGGAGTTCTCAATCGACAAGCCAGTAAAGCGCGCCACGCTGTATATCAGCGGACTGGGACTTTACGAGGCTTATATCAACGGCAAGAAAGTGGGCGATCAGGTGCTTGCGCCGGCACCGACTGACTACCGCAAGACGGTGCTTTACAACGCCTTTGACATCACACAGATGCTGCAAAAGGACAACGCAATCGGCGTGGCTCTGGGCAACGGCAGATACTACACCATGCAGCAGAAAAAGAAGCCCTACAAGATAACCAATTTCGGTTATCCCAAGCTGCGCGCCAACATCATCATCGAGTTTGAAGACGGCACACGCAAGACCGTTTCCACCGACACGAAGTGGAAACTCAACGCCGACGGCGCGATACGTTCCAACAACGAATACGACGGCGAGATTTACGACGCGCGCAAGGAGTTCAAGGCGTGGACTGTGAGCGGTTTCAACGACAAAAGCTGGGAGAACGCCGAACGCGTGGCGATACCGCAGGGAACGCTGCGCGGAACGATGATGCCAGGAATGAAAGTGCTCAGGCAGATGCCGGCGCAGAGCATCACCATGCACGGCGACACTGCTATCATCGACCTTGGGCAGAACATCGCCGGGTGGCTCAAGATGAGGGTGAGCAATGCGACAAGCGGCGACTCCATAAAGATAAGTTTCGCCGAAACGCTGACAAAGGACGGAAGGATATACCGCGAGAACCTGCGCAACGCGCTGACCACCGACTGCTATGTGGCTGACGGCACGGAACAGGCGAAGTGGTGGAACCCCACGTTCGTTTACCACGGGTTCAGATACGCGCAGGTCACCGGACTGAAAAATC
>CAVHWJ010000295.1:0-3356 GCA_963639565.1 uncultured Prevotella sp.
TGCGGTTGCTCTCAACGATGGCCTCTATAAGATTCTCCGGCACATCCGCATAGTTTGCCAACAGCTGCTTGGTGTCCTTTGGCAGACAGTAGCCGCCATAGCCGAAACTTGGGTTGTTGTAATGCGTGCCGATTCGCGGGTCCAATCCTACGCCGTCAATGATGGCCTTGGTGTCGAGACCTTTCACCTCGGCGTATGTGTCAAGCTCGTTGAAGTAGCTTACACGCAATGCCAAGTAAGTATTGGCGAACAGCTTCACCGCCTCTGCCTCCTTCATGCCCATGAAAAGGACAGGGATGTTCTTTTGGAATGAAGAGTGAAGGGCGAAGAATGAAGAATTTGGGGCAGATGAAATATCTGTTTTCGCGTCGTCCGGATGCCCTGTCGCCCCCTCAAGAAGCAGGGAGGCGAAAGTCTTGGCGGCTTCCTGCATCTTCTCCACGTCGGTGACCTGCATGATGGCCTCGTTCTCTTCCTCGAAACCGGGGCGGTCGATCATCTTGGGGTAGCCCACGATGATGCGCGAGGGATAGAGGTTGTCATAGAGAGCCTTGCTCTCGCGGAGGAACTCCGGGGAGAAGAGGAGGTTGAATTTCTTTACCCCTTTCTTGGCGTATTTCAGGTAGAGGCTGCGTGTGTAGCCCACGGGGATAGTGCTCTTGATAACCATCACGGCATCGGGATTCACTTCCAGCACCAAGTCGATTACCTCCTCCACATGGGTGGTGTCAAAGTAGTTTTTTACGGGGTCGTAGTTGGTGGGGGCTGCGATTACCACGAAGTCTGCGTCACGGTAGGCGGCCTTGCCGTCGAGTGTAGCCACGAGGTCGAGCGGTTTCTCCGCAAGGTACTTTTCAATGTATTCGTCCTGTATGGGCGAAACCTTACGGTTGAGTTTCTCCACCTTTTCGGGGATTACGTCCACCGCGGTGACTTGATGATGCTGTGAGAGTAGCGTGGCAATGCTCAGTCCCACGTAGCCCGTTCCTGCCACGGCTATCCTTATGTCTTTGAAATCTTGCATATCCTTGTTTTATTTCTTCAGGGGCAGTTCTTCCCCCCTATTCCATTTCAGACAAATATTTCTCTACCCAAGGCTTCAAATCCGGAATATCGATTTCTATGGTGTCCCAAAGACTGGCAGGATCAACGGTATAGTAGCCGTGGACAAGAACATGACGCATCCTTTCTATCTGCCGCCAGTTCACCCCGGGGTGAGTCTCCTTAAACTCAGGTGTCAGCATATAGACAGCCTCTCCTATCACCTCAACAAACTTTGTGAAGCCATAGAAGACAAGTTTGTTGTCCGTCACGTCTTCGAGGGTATACAGGGAATGGTATTCACCTATACCGTCGATAGCTTCAAGGATATGTTCCAGACGGCCTTTGTCCCTAACCTTTTCTCTCATAAATCAGAAATTTGTCACGGTCGGCAGTCTCCCTTGCAAAAGGGAGAAGGCGACCCTCCTCAACCAAATCCACACTGCGATGAAGCAAGTCTTCAAGTTCAAGCATTATACCAGCGATACGCATCAACGATATACGGGTGTTCTGCCGGTCGTATTCCACAAGGATGTCAATATCACTGGCTGGAGTCTCTTCCCCACGGGAACAAGACCCAAAAAGCCAAGCCTTTTTGACTGGCTGTCCTCCAAAGAACCCCTGTATTTGGGGAATCAGTCGCTTAATGTTCTCACTAATCATAATTTTCCGTTATTTATGGTTGCAGAAAAAATCTTGAGTCCAGAAATTAAGAGCAAAACAAATACCCGCAGTCGAGCGTGAGTTTTTCCCGTTCGCTTTGGTATGCCTCCAGTGTATCGCCGCTTAGGGGGGCGGTAGCGAGGATGTTGTCGAGTTCTTCGAGCACCTTTCCGCCTTCGCTGAGGATGGGGGCGAGGGAATCCTTGAACTGGTCAATGAGCGGGGAATAATAATAATCTATCTCCTTGATTATGAAACAGAAAGTGCGCCACACCTTGTGTATGTCCATACGGCGCTGCTCCAATTCCGCAAGCACATATTTGCGCAGATAGGCGATGTTCTCTGCCTGTGCCGCCACATCGGCGGGCGTTTTCACAGGGTGGAAATAACGGTCGATGAGAGCCTCGCGCTCTTGCAGGTTGCGCTTGTAGAAAGGTTCCGAGTTTGACATTGTTGCGCCGTTGCCATTCACCTCCTCGAAACGCTCTGCATGGACACCGGAAATAGCCACGCTGATGCCGCCGACATCCATCACCAAGCGGCGGTCGCGGTCGATGCGCATGACATAGCCCTCAAGACCGGCCAGTTCGCCGCTCGTGATGCGGAGCAAAACACGGTTGCGGGCGTAATAATGGAATGGTTTGAGGAGGAAACGAACGCGGTCGGGGCCAATCTCAGTGGCAATCATAAAGGGGCGCATCTGCGAGTCGGGGATCTCCGCCACACGTCCGGTGCTGCAGTTCCTGCACAGGTGGTATGGGGGAAATTTCTCGTCGAGATATTCCTGCGTCTCCTTGGGAGAACCCTGAATGAAGACAAGACCGCTGACGGTCGGCACTTCCTTGTGCTGCACACTGCGGCTGTCTTTCTTCTTGAAATACTTTACCGTTTTATGGATGAAATACACCCGGCTGTCTTGAGCCAGCTGGTCTTCGAGAGCGTTCATTTTGCTGCGGTGGACGAAGAGATATGACCATGAAGTGCAGATACGGTCCAGACACGTCTCCCCCTTAGGGCGGGATGCGTTATCCTGCCCGGAAACATTTTTGTCCTTTGGAGAACCGAGGTTTCCGCCGGGTGTAGAAAAAGTGTCTATACCTTCCGTTTTCATAAATTTAGTTCTACTTTTTATGCCGCAGTCATTGACCGTCGCCGTGCCGAATGTTGGCTGCTTCGGCCTTGACAGTCCGGCTATATTGCGCACAGGAAGCCGCAAAGCGGTGCAAAGTTATTATTTTTATCGGAGAACGCACAGGTTTCTGTCATTTCCTTTTGAGTGGTGCGCGCCCCAACACCCTTTCTCTTGGCAAAATAAGGCTTATGCGACAAAGAATGTTTGCGAATCGGTCTGCTAATTTTAGGATATAAGCCATAATCTTCTGCACCTCAGACGCCATAAAAAGTGCCAAACCCTGAATAGCGGCTCGCTTAACGCCTCTGAAGGATAGAAGCCCAACGAGCGGGTGTCACGATATAGACGGAGCAGGTTATGTCCCCAAGCATTATGCTTGTCATAATGCCCAAAGTTGCCTCCATTCAAGATGTCGTCGAGAAGCATCTTACCTCTCCTTGCATCCATTGGCGCAATCATCTTGTTTTCTGCCAATCCCATCACTTTGTGCAACACATACATCATAGCCCCGGCAAACTTC
>CAVHWJ010000296.1:0-3349 GCA_963639565.1 uncultured Prevotella sp.
CCCAGTCGCCGTTGGCGTCCACCGCGAGCACGTTCATCACGTAGTCGTCCTCCTTGCTGATCTCCCACTGGTTCTTTCCTTCGTAGTATTTCGTCCAGTCGGCAGCCGTCATCGACTGTGCTGCGGTGAACATCATGTATTCGTAGCCGTAGGTGGACTCATACTGGTCCACGCTCTTCTTGCTCCCCAACAGGGCGTACATCGTCTTGATGTTGTCGCCTAAGCTGATGTTGTAAGCCGCCAGTCCATCGTCGTCGATGCCGGCATATTCCACTGTCACCTTCTCGCTGCTCTCGCCCGGGGTGAGTGTGGTCATTTTCACGAAATTCACTTCGTTGCCGAGCGTCGCGCTTTCGTCGCTCACCTCCGTCACGTTCACAGTGGCTACATAAAAGTCCTGTCCGCCGGGGATGAAGAAATCCGTTCCGTCGCCGTCGTTCTCGCCGTCCTTAATGGTGAAGGTCTTGTCGCCCTGGCCCAGATAGCCGTAGTTAGCCACGAGTTTCTTCAGGAATTGCTTTAGCGTGGTCTGGTCCGTTTCGTCTACGGTAGTGCCGTAGTAGTACTTTAGCGTTGCGTCGAGGAGTTGCGACTGGAAAAAGGCGTGAGCGTAGTAGCCGTTCTTTTCCTTGGTCTTGACGGCGTACTTGATGTAGTTCTTGCCTGTTTCCACCGCCGAAGGCACCACGGTGTCGGTCGCCGCCTCGCCCTCAGGGGCTTTGAACGTCATGTAGTCGATGCCGTTCACGGGGAACTCAGCCACCACCTTGTTGCCTTTCATGAGATACACGTTGTCTTGGGCGTGAACGCCGAGGGAGAACGTCCCTGCGAGCGCAGCCGTTGCGAAGATAGCTCTTTTCATTTTGTCTGATTGGATTAAGAAAACATATCTATTATTAATTTCAAACCGTAGTTTTTGCAAAAATAGTAATAAATATGCTAACTTTCCCTTTCTTGCGGCAAAAAAAGAAAAAAGCAAACGAAAACGTTTGCTTTTGACGGAGTGGGGGGATAAAATCAATGGGACTGATAGGACAACTAAGACAACTCGGACGGCTCGGACTAATCGGACAACTTGGACAAACCGAACTGTGATGAGGCTGACCGTAATTATTGCCGGTTGCCGTTGCCGCTTACTCCTTCCCCAGTGCTTCGCTGAGGGCGTGTGAGAGCTGGTCAGGACAGCTGGTGCTCTTGAAGCCACAGGTTACGCCTTTGAGCTTCTCGATAACAACGTCGGCGGGCATTCCCTCGACGAGTTTGCCGATGCCGCTGAGGTTGCCGTTGCAGCCGCCGATGAACGACACGCTGTGGATGGTGTCGTCGTCGTTAAGCTCTATCTGTATCGTGCGGCAACAAGTGCCTTTCGTGTCGTAAACTATCTGTTTCATGATGTTTTTGTATTTATTGTTGTTAAAGGATGTATCAATCTTGTCGGGCGGAATTGTCAGTCCTTTTATGCCGGCTTGTCATTCCGTCCTTTCAAAAAACTCGATGACGTTCTCGCCGTAGATGTCGCGCCGGACGAGCCTTGTGGGGTTGGGCAGGAGCGGGGCTTTCGTGCCGGCGGTCACAGAGCGGCTTGCCGTTTCCCTGCGTATCTCGTCCCACAGTCCTGCGTCGATGAAACTTTGCAGCGTGGCGGCGCCGCCTTCCACGATGAGCGACTGCTTCCCTTCGGCATACAGGCGGTCGGCAATCTGCCGAGGCACGTCGCCGTTGAAATCAAGGTCGGGGAAACACGGATTACGGCGGTCGATTACCAGCCGCATGGGGTCGCGCCCAACCCACAGCCTCACGTTCAGCTGAGGGTTGTCGCGTTCGCCGGTCACTCTCCCCACGAGGATTGCGTCGTATTCCGTGCGCAGTTTGTGGGATAGCATCTGCGTGAACGGCGTGGAAATCATCGTGGGCTTGAAGCCGTCGTCGATGAAGCCGTTGGCGGTCTGGCACCACTTCAGCAGGATATACGGCCGCTTTAGCGTGTGGAAGGTGAAGAACCGCTTGTTGAGTTCCCTGCACTCCCCTTCGAGCACGCCCACCGTAACGTCGATGCCCGCGTCGCGCAGTTTCCTTATGCCGTTGCCCTGCACCTTGGCGAAGGGGTCGATGCAGCCCACGACGACCCTCCTCACGCCCTTCCTTATAATAAGGTCGGCGCAAGGCGGTGTCTTGCCGTAGTGCGAACAGGGTTCGAGGCTCACGTATATCGTGGCCTCTTTCAGCAGCGGTTCGTCCTGGGGCTTCACCGACGCAAAGGCGTTCACCTCGGCGTGTCCCTCGCCGCAGCGCACGTGATACCCCTCCCCGATAATCCTGTCGCGATATACAATCACCGCGCCTACCATCGGGTTGGGCCTGGCGTTCTGCATACCGCCGCGAGCGAGCTGCAGGCACCGCCGCATGAAAATCTCGTCTTCGGTCATGTCAATCCTTTATCTTTGTTATACAGGCATATAACCTGTTTTATTCAGACATTGCGTCAGCACACCTGGCTGCCCGGCTTCACCTCGCGGTCGATGCGCGTCACGCTGAGGCTGCCGTCGAAGTTCTCGGCACTGAGAATCATGCCCTGGCTCTCGATGCCCATGAGCTTGCGCGGGGCGAAGTTGGCTATGAAGCACACCTGTTTGCCGATGAGTTCCTCGGGCTTATAGAACTTGGCGATGCCGCTCACGATGGTGCGGTCGGTGCCGGAGCCGTCGTCGATGGTGAATTTCAGCAGTTTGTTTGCTTTCTTCACCTTCTCGCAGTTCTTTATCGTACCCACACGGATGTCGAGCTTCTCGAAATCCTCGTAGCTCACGGTGGGCTTCACGTCCTTGGCCTTGTAAGCCGCCGCAGCGTTAGCCTTCTTTATCTCCTCCAACCTGTCGAGCTGCTTCTGGATTGTCTCGTCCTCGATTTTCTCGAAGAGCAGTTCCGGTTCGGCGAGCTGGTGTCCCGGCTGGAGCAGGTCGGTAGCCCCGAGCTGGTTCCAGTCAAACGAATCTATATTAATCATCTTGCGCAGTTTCGCGCTGCTGAACGGCAGGAACGGTTCGAAGGCGATGGCGAGGTTAGCCACAATCTGCAACGATATATAGAGAATCGTCTCCACGCGCTTGGGGTCAGTCTTCCACACCTTCCACGGTTCGCAGTCGGCTATGTACTTGTTACCTATGCGCGCCAGGTTCATCGCCTCCTTCTGCGCGTCGCGGAACTTGAACACGTTGAGCAGATCCTCCACCTTGCCCTTCACGTCCTTGAACTCTTCGAGCGTCTGCCGGTCGTAGTCGGTCAGTTCGCCGCACTCCGGCACCACGCCGCCCCAGTATTTCTTGGTGAGCTGCAGCGCGCGGTTCACGAA
>CAVHWJ010000297.1:0-3340 GCA_963639565.1 uncultured Prevotella sp.
CAGATTGTGGTGAGCGACGTGATGATGCCCGTAATGGACGGCATCGAGTTCTGCCGGCGGCTGAAAGACGACGTTTCAACATGCCACATCCCCGTGATACTGCTCACCGCCAAGGCTCTCGAAGAACAGCGCATAGAGGGGTACAACACGGGGGCTGACTCTTATATAACAAAGCCGTTCACCGCCGCCACGCTAACGGCACGCATCGAGAACCTGCTCAATACGAGGGCGCGGCTGCGGAGGGTGTTCTCGGAGTCCCTGCCCGAAAGCGACGGTCACGAAACCCTCGGCGAGAAGGACAAGACCTTCGTGGCGCAGCTGCGCAAGACGATAAAGAGCCACATCCCCGACGCCGACTATTCGGTGGAGGACCTCGGCAGCGAAATGGGACTTAGCCGCGTGCAGCTCTACCGCAAGGTAAAAGCCTTGACGGGCTACACCGTGGTGGACTTACTGCGCAAGGCTCGCTTGGAAAGGGCGAAGCGTCTGCTCGAAACGACCGACAAGAACGTGTCGGAAATCGCCTTCGAGGTGGGCTTCACCACCCCCTCGTATTTCGCCAAGAGGTTCAAGGAGGAATACGGCATCAAGCCGGGAGAGGTGGAATGAGGCAACAAATCTTTCGATACGAATGGTCATAAATTAACCACGAATTTTCATAAATTTATTTTTGCGACATTTCTATTTTACGGTATCGTTGGCGTATTTATCAGCGATGTCGTTCCACCTTGGAATTGAGAGACGCTTGCCATAGTGTCTCTCATAACTCTCTATTAGCTTGTCCTTCCAGTGCAAGGCTACCGTCACTCTTGTGTCTGGGTATTGATATATGGTTTCTTCCATTGCAGCCAAGAAATCTTCAAGGCTCTCAAACGGTTTGAAGTCCGTACGCTCAGAATACCATGTGGCAGGGCGGATGTTCACTATCACCTTGTTTTTATACTGCACCTTGACAGGCCATGTGCCGCTCGAACTGCATATTTCCCAAAGGTTCTTCAGCCATATCTGCTCTATCTCTACCACGCCATTCTCCATTTTATACTTTATGAGCAGATGCTTTGAGTGGAGTTTCCAAGGCTTCTCTATCACAAGGTTGATAAAACTACGGAACGCGGCAATGTCAAAGTTCGGACTGCCAGTGAACGACTTTATCTCCAGCCAGTTCGATTCCAAATCATCAGGGTCTAACCAAAAGTCAGGAGACGCTTGCTTGTGGTTGTGGATATGCACTATGCCTTTGCTCGTCATCCATTTGTCGAGCCATTCTTCAAGGATGTTGCCGACGATGTTGTTTTGCTCAACGGTAATGCCGAAATCACGAAGGTTGAATCTCACAGAACCAGTCGCGCCCTCCATACCGAAGTCTTCTACAAGGGCTTTGTATAATTTTTCCGATGCGTCCATATTGCTATTTTTTTAATGTTTCTAATAATCGTTCTGCAACAGCCTTTATAACAGGCACAACTACGGTGTTGCCTAACAGGTCAAAACCCTCCTTTTCACTCACGTTAAACTTAATGTTATCGGGATAACCGCAGAGCCTCAACCCTTCACGAAGCGACAGCTTTCTCAATCCCCCATTATCTCCGACATAAAGTTTCTGCATATCCATAGCGACGAGTGTCGGAGCAATTTCATTTGGCGACATCACCTTGTTTATCTCAAAGCTCAATTTCCCTGCAACGATGTTGTAGCCTTTGGGCTTTGTTGTATCATACTCACGGTGAGTGGTTACAACTCCATTGTCATTTGTATCACGAATGAGTTTCTTTGGATGCTCAAATTTCAAATAGCCTTTTTGCGTCAAGTCTTCCAACATTTCTTCGAGATTTTGGGAGTCGGAAAATGTGCGTATCTGTTCCAATGTCAAAGGCATACCGTCCATCCAGTCTATACCGATAATGCCAGCCCATTTCTTTTTACGGCGTTCGGTCAAGATTGTGTCAAGCAACTGTTTTTGTTCAGGTGAAACCGGACCTTTGATTTCCAAATCCCAACTATGGATATTGGTGTTGCCACCTCTCTTGTCCTTTATGGATTTTCCATATAGCTGTTCTATCGTAAAGTGTTCAAGCAAAGTACGTATAAAAGGAGTGTCTGCCGGTGCCAACCCTGCTTCAAGAATGTCACCGAGTTTGGCCTCAGTTATCGGGAAATCATCAAGATTTGGCTTTTCATTGACGCTGCCGACAATATATATTCTTTTACGCTCCTGCGGAACTCCAAAATATTTTGAATTGAGTACACGGAAATCAAAATTATAGTTCAATGCCGCAAGCCTGTCCACAATCACTTGCAGCGTCTTGCCGCCATCGTGATTAACAAGCCCTTCTACATTTTCAAGGATAAAGCCTTTCGGGCGTTTGTCCTTTAAAATGCGTTCAACCTCAAAGAACATAGTTCCCCGTGTATCTGCAAAACCTTGTCTTTTACCGGCAGAACTGAATGCCTGACAAGGGAAACCGGCACAAAGGATGTCAAAGTCAGGAATATTCTTTGTCTCAACCTTTGTGATGTCACCTGTTATTGTTTCACCTGGATGGTTTTCCTGCAAAACCTTAACTGCATAAGGTTTGATTTCAGAAGTAAAGACACAAACAGGCTTTAGCCCCTTTTCCTTAGCG
Source organism: uncultured Prevotella sp. (assembly GCA_963639565.1). GTDB lineage: Bacteria > Bacteroidota > Bacteroidia > Bacteroidales > Bacteroidaceae > Prevotella. The sequence continues at coordinate 2,625 of CAVHWJ010000297.1, forward strand.
GCTAATTCCAATCCGCAACGGATGCCGCCGATACCGGCGAACAAATCTATGAAGCGCAATACATTTTGCTCTTTGCAAACGGCAACGCCCGGTTGTTTCAAAGATTCATTCACGGCATTTGCTATATCTTTCCCTTTGAGTAATTTAGGCGCAAAAGGTATTTCTTTATCGTCTTTAGAATAGGTCTCCTTTATCAGTTCATTAATATCCAAAGGCTCTGCAAGCAATTCATCACCCAAGGAAAAGACAACATACGAGCCATTAGGGTCTGGGTATTTCAACTGCTCCATTTCTTTCTGCTCCTTGACAGAAGAATTTACACAAGGGAACAGGTGATAGCCCTCTTGCGGATTTTGGGTATTGTATATTAAGATGTAATCAGGCAGGGCTTTAGAAAGAGTGCCGCCATTCCTTTGGGAAAACAAATCTTGGTTGAAACGGATATTGTAAAGTTTCTCATACCTTTGAGTTTTTTCTCCCAATATCCAGTCCAACTGTGATTTTTCCCCTCGGTATGCACCGAAAAGGAATGTCATATCTTCATTATCAATATATCTAAACATTTTTTGTTTCACTAATTGATTAACGGTCGTTCATTCGCAACGCTTCTTTCAAATATTCCCCCGTGACGCTCCCCTTGCACTGCGCCACCTCTTCGGGGGTGCCGGCGCAGACGAGTTCGCCGCCCTTGTCGCCGCCGTCGGGACCCAGGTCGA
>CAVHWJ010000298.1:0-3333 GCA_963639565.1 uncultured Prevotella sp.
GTCGGTGCAAAAGTAATTAATAATGTTGAAAGGACAAAACAAAAGTTAAATAATCTTTTGTTGTCCCTTACGACATGCCGTCTGTTCTTACAGTTCCAAATCCCCGTCGAACACCTCGTGCCAGGGGAGACCCTGCTTGTTGAGCTGTTCCATGAATGGGTCGGGGTCGAACTCCTCGACGTTCCACACGCCGGGCTTGCGCCACAGACCCTTGAAGAACATCATCGCGCCGATCATTGCCGGCACGCCGGTGGTGTAGCTCACGCCCTGCATACCCGTTTCGAGATAAGCCTCGTGGTGGCTGCAGTTGTTGTAGACATAGTAAGTGCGCTCCTTGCCGTCTTTCATTCCGCGGATGCGGCAGCCGATGCTCGTCTCGCCGTCGTAGTTTTCGCCCAAGTCCTGCGGGTTGGGCAGCACCGCCTTGAGGAACTGCAGGGGGACAATCTTCACCTTCACCTTCTCATTGGGGTTTCCGGCGAGCGGAGCCTCGTATTCAATCTCGTCGATGCGCGACATTCCGAGGTTCTGGATGCAGTCGAGGTAGGTGAGATACTGCTGTCCGAAGGTCATCCAGAAGCGGGCGCGCTTGATTGAGGGGTAGTTCTTCACGAGCGACTCAATCTCCTCGTGGTGGAGCAGATAGCTCTCCTTGGATCCCACGTTGGGGTAGGTGAGCGGCTTGTGTATCTCCAGCGGAGCGGTCTCCACCCATTTGCCGTCCTCCCAGTAAAGCCCCTTCTGCGTAATCTCGCGGATATTGATTTCGGGGTTGAAGTTGGTGGCGAAAGCCTTGTGGTGGTTTCCGGCGTTGCAGTCCACTATGTCGAGATACTGTATCTCGTCGAAATGGTGCTTCGCGGCGTAGGCGGTGAACACGCTCGTCACTCCCGGGTCGAAGCCACAGCCAAGGATTGCCGTGAGGCCCGCGTCCTCAAAGCGTTTCTTGTAAGCCCACTGCCAGCTGTACTCAAAGTGCGCCTCGTCCTTAGGCTCGTAGTTGGCGGTGTCGAGATAGTTCACCCCGCAGGCCAGGCAAGCCTCCATGATGGTGAGGTCCTGGTAGGGCAGGGCGAGGTTCACGCAGAGTTCCGGCTTGTAGTCGTTGAAGAGAGTCTTCAGCTGTTCCACGTCGTCGGCGTCCACCTGCGCCGTCTTGATGTCGGGGTTGCCGATATACTCCTTGATCTTGTCGCATTTCGACTTGGTGCGGCTCGCTATCATGATGTCGGTGAAGACATCAGCGTTCTTGGCGATTTTCACGGCTGCCACGGTTGCCACGCCGCCCGCTCCGATAATTAAAACTTTTCCCATATTCTTGTTCTTTTTTTCTTTCGTTTGTCATAGTCACTTTATCTCCTCGCTCCTGATGCCGAGGGCGTTCATCAGCGAGTAGCCCAATATCTCCTGACGGAAGTTGCCTCCCTCCATGGGCTGCATGGCGAAGAGCGTGATGCGCTTGCCGTCGTCGTCTATGCGGCGCAGGGCGTGGCGCACCTTGGCGTAGGTCTCGTTGTCGTCGGGGATTACCATCACCCTTTTCACCTCCTTCTGCGAGCACGCTATCTGGGCGGCTTCGGCGAGGAAATCCGCCTTGGTGGTCACGTCCTCCACGGGGAACGCGCTCATCGAGAACTCCCCAAGGTGGTCTTTGAAAGCCTTGCCGTCAATCTCCTCCTTCAGCTTTGAGGGGGAGAAATTGTCGAGAGCCTCGGTCGCCCTGTCGTGGATGAATATCACCTGAACGGCGTTGTCTCCCTCGCGCACCCCACCGTCGAGGGCCACGCAGTCTATCCACCGCGCGAGGTCGGCCTTGGGTATGCGCCTCATCAGCATGCGCTCGAAGTTCACGGTGAGGTCGAACGCCACCCTGTCAATGAAATCGGCGTCGGCGATAACCACGTTCTCGCCCCACTGCGCCGCGTCTGTCAGATTTTTCATGCTTGCAAAGATAACATAAAAATTAAAGGCGTGTTCATCGCACGCCTTTAATTTTATGTTTCATCCGTCATTAATCCTTATTTCGGCAGGTTGAACGCCTTTGTCATTTCCTTGAGCTGGGCGTCGCTCATGCCCTCAGGCTCGAAGCCCATGCACTTGGAGTTGATGTAAATCTTCGCGCTCTTCGAGAGCACGTCGATCTGGTCGAAGGCATCCATCACGTCGAGACCCTTGGCGAACACGCCGTGCTTCTCCCACAGCACCACGTCGTAGTCCTCAAGCTCCTTCAGCGTGCTGTCGGCGAGTGCGTTGGAACCTGGCAGTTCGTAGGGCACCACGCCAAGGCCCAGCGGACAGAACGCCTTTGTCTCCGGGATCATGCTCCAGAGGATGTTCGTCAGCACGTCCTTGCCCAGGAACTTCTTGTTGTGGCTCATCGCCACGAGTTCGATGGGGTGGGTGTGAACCGTGGCCTTGTATGCCGAACCGGTCTCGATGAGGTGGGCGTGGACGGTGAGGTGCGAGGGCAGTTCGCTTGTCGGCATCACGGCGTTGTCGGCAATGATAACGTAGCTTGCGCAGTCGTCGAGGATGCGTATCACGCTGCCGTTGTCCATCGGTTTCCTTGCCAAATCGCGCATACGCTTGCCCGTGCCTTTGCAGTAGAAATAGCAGCCCTTGAGAGCCGGCAGCGTCACGCCGATCTGCTTCACGTCGCTGATTGCGGGCATCGCCTTCATCTCGTCGTCGGCGAACTCCGTCACGTTCACTGTGATGTTTCCGCCGTTGCGCTCCGCCCAGCCGTTCTGCCACAGGTAGCCGGCCACTTCTGCTATCTTCTCGACCTCGGCTTTCAGTCCGGGTCTTCCTTCCAGAATACTTTTCATAATAATTTCCGTATTTTTCAGTTGTTGATGTTTTTCTTCCGCGCCAAGGAAGCAGTCCGTTCCTTGGCATTGCAAAGTTATGAAAAATTCCGAAACGCGCAAATGCGAAAATTGATATTTCGGTTTAGGTTCTTGGCATCCGCTACTGTATGTCTTCCGCTTTCAGTCCGGTCAAGTCGAATATCACGCTTGCGTCAAAGCCCTTGGAGAACATTGCTTTCGCTATCGTCCTCTTGCTTCTTGCTTCGCCTTCGGCAAGTCCTTCCGTACGGCCTTCCATGTGTGCGCCCTCAAGCACGCCTATCGTGTCGCGGTACTTGCGCAGTCCCACGTCATACCTCTTGCGCTCCTCACGCGAAAGTTTGCTCACGTCGCCTATCTCTTCCAGTTTCTTGAACACCGCGCTCTTGGCGGCCCAAGGCAGTCTTGTCAGTGTCTCCATATTTCTCAGCGTAAAAATCCACCTTTCAAAATCATTCTCACATTCCTCCGCTTCCTTTGTGAA